>JADIMQ010000111.1 GCA_017694655.1 Candidatus Cryptobacteroides merdigallinarum | reverse complement strand
ATAAAAGTTGGTACTACATAACATAAAATTAATGTATATATAACCAACAAAAAAGCTATTTTCTTATAAAAGCTTTTTGTTGAAAGAACAATACGACTTATTTCTTCATTATTCTTTTCTGCCAGAGGTTTATACAAAGCGCTTTTAACCACTGCTCCTATCCCAAATTCCAAAAATGATATAAAACCCAGGAATTGAGTGATAGAAGCAACCATTCCATTTATTTCCGATCCATAATGTGAAATAAAAAGTTTAGTTAACAGGAAACCACTAATTATAGTTACCAATTGACTAAACAGAGACGATATTGAATTAAAGATTAAAAATCTTTTTCTATTAGACATATTCTTGTTTAGAATCTAATATTAAAAAATAATTATAATATAGACATATATTAGTCCCTTCTAAATATATCTCTCGTATAAACTTTATCCTTTACATCTTCCAGACATGTGTCATAACGGTTAGCAATAATCGCGTTGCTTTGTTTCTTGAATTTTTCCAGATTATTAACTACAAGGCTACCGAAAAAAGTAGTTCCATCTTCCAAGGTCGGTTCATATATGATAACCTGTGCCCCTTTCGCCTTGATCCGTTTCATCACGCCTTGTATGCTGCTCTGTCTGAAATTGTCACTGTTGCTTTTCATTGTAAGCCGGTAAACACCTACCACAACATTATGCTCCTTTTCTGCTGACCAAGTGCTGTTCGCCTCATATCCCCCGGCCAAAGCCAGCACACGGTCTGCTATGAAATCTTTCCTGGTCCTGTTGCTTTCGACAATCGCCTGTATAAGATTCTCGGGAACATCTGCATAGTTTGCAAGCAACTGTTTGGTATCTTTAGGCAGACAATAACCGCCATAGCCGAAACTCGGGTTGTTATAATGGCTTCCTATCCTCGGATCAAGACATACACCATCTATTATGTTCTTTGTATTCAGACCTTTCATCTCAGCGTAAGTATCAAGCTCATTGAAATAACTTACTCTTAACGCAAGGTAGGTATTGGCAAATAACTTCACAGCTTCAGCTTCTGTCATACCCATATACAAAGTGTCAATATTTTCTTTTAAGGCCCCTTCCTGCAGCAATCCGACAAATGTATGTGCTGCTTCTTCCAATCCGGTCCTGTCGGATGACATTTCCCCAGACGGTATGCCCGCTATTATCCTTGACGGATAAAGGTTGTCATAAAGAGCCTTGCTCTCTCTCAGGAATTCTGGAAAGAACAATAAACGGAGTTCTTTTCCATACCTTTCGTACAAACTCTTGCAATATCCTACAGGTATTGTACTTTTGATAATCATTACAGCATTACGGTTCACTGAACGGACAAGATCAATTACTTCCTCTACGTGCGATGTGTCAAAAAAATTCTTATTAGGATCGTAGTTTGTCGGAGCGGCTATTACGACAAAATCCGCATCTTTATAAGCAGCTGCCCCGTCAAGTGTAGCTATAAGATTCAATTGTTTTTCGCCAAGGTACTTTTCAATATATTCATCTCGGATAGGTGATTTTCTGTTATTGATAAGTTCTACCTTATCTGGAATTACATCTACTGCTGTTACGTGATGATGCTGTGATAATAATGTAGCTATCGAAAGACCGACATAACCGGTACCTGCTACTGAAATATTATAATGTTTCATTACATCTACAAATTTCCCTATTATACCTATGTATTACATAAACCCCCGGATTGTCATAATTCAACACCTTCGCCGGTGCACCGGCAGCTGTCGCATTATCCGGAATATCTTTAGTAACCACTGCTCCCGCACCGATAGTAACATTGTTTCCTATCCTTTATCCGGGCAATATAATAAAACGGATTCCTGAAAGAAGCCAGCCTGAGTCAATAAGATTTACTTTATTTGACCATCCATCTCTCAATATTCCTCGTCCCGCTACTGAAATTCACCCCGATTTTATAGACCTTACGGCTATCACCGGCAAAAGGCAGGGCATACTGTTTTTCCTCGATCTGGCAAAGGGCCTCTTCCGCAGAACCGTCAAGCTTGAACTCCATCACATAGACATAATCCGCAGTCTGAAGGACAAGGTCGATACGTCCCTGCGAAGTATGATATTCCACCTGGGTGTACAGGCCTGCAAGTCGGAACACGATGAACAGGACATTCTGATAGTGGAGCTCGATGTCCCTTGCCATTTCATACGGACATCCTGACAGGAATACCTGCAGCCGCTTCATAAAGCCGTCTATGTTGCCGGTTTTCACGTCCTCGACAAAACTCCATATAGCAAACCCGCTCTCAGTATCCTGTACCGGCGTATAGTACGGCAGCAGGAAATCCATGAAACCCTGCTCCACCTCCTTGTTCGGGAATCCGAGCTCATATATCTGAGGCTCCGGGATATATCCCTTTATCGTCAGATATCCGCTCTGGTAAATGACGGGAATAGGATTCGTGGAGGAGGCATCTGTACTGTCCAGGATCTTGGATGTGACTTTTTCGTTAGCCATCTTGTAGAGATTGTACCTGTACCGTTTCAACAGCTCGACAAGGTACGTAGGCGTGCCTGTCTCAAACCAGTAATTGCCGTAACGGTTTTTTGCGAATGTATTCAGCAGACTGAAAGGATTATACAATCCGTATGACGTCCATGGATTGAAATGATAGCCGTCATATCTTTCTTTCAATGCAATACTGGCTTCTTCCAGACTCTGTCCGTTTGCCTCGGCGAGGTTTCTGATATCCTCGCTGAAATTTTCAGACAGTTCGGCTTCGCTGATTCCGCAGATATCGGCATATCTCTCGTCCATGGAAATATCCTGAAGGTTGTTCAGATCACTGAACACACTGACTTTCCCGAATTTCGTCACACCTGTAAGCATAGCAAAGCGTATATGGGCATCTTCAGATTTAAGTGCTCCGTAAAAAGCCTTCAGCAACGTACGGTACGCATCCTGCAGATGTTCGTCATCTATTGTCTGGAGCAAGGGCTTGTCGTACTCATCCACAAGGATGACCGTCCTCTCCCCTGTCATCTCGTGAGCTCTGCGGATGACTCCCGCAAAGCGCCTTTCTATTCCGACCTCGGCCGCATTCCTCCCATACTTCTCCTCCCATCCGACAACATTCTCTTCAAGAAGCGACAACAAAGAGTTTTCCGTTTCATATCTCTGCGTATTCAGGTCCAGATGAAGTACAGGATATTTTTTCCAATCCTTCTCCAGAACAGCTATGGCAAGTCCATCGAAAAGATTCTTTTTGCCTTCGAAATATGCTTCTATAGTGCTTATCAGCAGACTTTTCCCGAAACGCCGGGGACGGCTGAAAAAATAATAGTTTCCCTTCTCGACAAGGTCATACACATACGATGTCTTGTCGATATAATAATATCCCTCTTTGCGAAGCTTCTCGAAATCCTGGATCCCTATAGGATATTTCTTTGCCATAATTCCTGAATTTTAAGGCAAATTTAGCATTTCCGTACAAAAATCATCTGAGACTTCCGACACGACGGTTGTCGGTAGTATTGTTCTCTTTCATTATCTCATGAATCCTGTTGAGCACATAGTCCGGCTGGAATCACTCCCTGTACATCCTTGCCGACGCGACGTCCTGCTTTTTCAGGAAGCTGATCTTCCGGCTGATTAACACGTGCATCAGGGTCCAAAGGAGGATGTCGGCGGCAAGGAGAATGTTTATGTCGATATAGTTTATCAGGATGATGTTCAGTATGAAGAGCCCGAGGGAAATCCCGATGATCGTATGCCTGGCGCGGCCGATGGACATGCCGACGGCCATGAACTTGTGATGGATATGGCAGCGGTCCGGGGTGAAGGGGCTCCGCCTGTGGAGAATCCTGTGGACGAAAAGCCTCACCACGTCCAGCACCGGGACCAGAACGATGGCGAAGGCATACACGAAATAGTAGTCCCTCTCGTCCGCCGGTATGGCGGAATGGTCTGCGAAAGTGGCCGCCTTTATGGTGAACGCCGCTATGATGAAGCCCATGGTAAGGGACCCCGCGTCCCCCATGAATATCTTCGTCTGCTTCTCGGAGGTACCGTACACGTTGTAGATATAGAAGGGCAGGAGGGCGCCGAGAGCCGCTGCACCCAATATTGCATATCCGGCAAGCCCTACCTTCACGAACAGGACGGTGAAAACAGTTATGCCCATGATACACAGGCCGGAGGCAAGGCCGTCTATCCCGTCGATGAGGTTTATGGCATTGATGATGAGCACAACAAGCACGACGGAGAACGGGATGCCTATCAGGGCCGGGATATTGTGGATGCCGAGGACACCGTTGAAATTGTCTATCCAGAGGCCAGGGATGCACAGCAGCATGGCAGAGATTATCTGTACCGGGAACTTTATCCTGTACGACAGCCCCACCAGGTCGTCGGTCACACCGGTCATGTAAAGGAACAGGGCGCCTGCCGCACAGAACATTATCTCCGGAGAGTCCGCCGCGAGGTTACCGGCAAGCCCGGCCTCGGCCAGCACGCCGAACACGACCAGGACCGCAATCATGATACCGGGCAGGAAAGTCACCCCTCCCAGCCTCGGGATCTGTCCCGTATGTACCTTCCTGTAGTCAGGCACATCGAAAAGCTGCTTCTTGAAGGCGATGTCGATGATCTTCGGAATAGCTATGATAGTCAATATCATACAGATCAAGAATGACATTAATAAGAATGTCAGCAATAATTCCCATTCCATAGTACAAAGGTTGATTCAAGTCCACCATGCTCCGGCATCCGCCTCCTGGCGCGGCGCGTAAAGCCGAGGGACACCCGGCCGCTGCAGCCGGGGTCACCATCGGTATATGCGTAACCCCTGGGGGATGTCATTTCCGCGCTATCCAGCAGCGAGAACAAGCATGGCATAAATATTTTAAGTTTCAATTCAAATATCTTCTCTTCAGACAAGTTCCAGGTCCTCCTCGGGGATATAGCCCGTGGCGACCGCAAAGATTCCCGGAAGCTCCACCATAATCCTGCGGGAACGCCTTACCCTCACCACCCGGCCTTCTATACCGGCGAAAGGGCCGCGCTTCACACGCACCATCCGTCCCTCCCTGAGCTTCGAGTTCACCTCGTAAAGATAGACGATATCCTTATAATTCGACTCCGACACCTTTATAAAATCGTCCATCGCCTTATCCGGCACTACAAGCGGCTCACGCGTACTCCTGTTCCAGATATAGCTCGTGAAAGACCTCAGGCCCAGTCTTGCCAGATCCTCGTCAAGTTCAGGCCTGGCAGCCTTCACAAAACAGAGGTTGTTCACGGCCGGCACAGTCCGGCCCACTTTCACACCATTCTTTTCTTCTGTCTTCAGGGTCATGGGTACAAAGCACTCATGGCCTGAAGCCTGAAGGATATCACGGACCTTCAGTTCCCGCGAATAAGTCACCCGGACAGGATACCAGTGCCGGACTATGTCAGGATTCGTGTCCATATCCGTAACGACCGTAACCGTATCTCCTCATATTGTGTTCCGTCCCGTTCAGGATAATTGCCATCCTCGGGTACACCCCGCTGTCGATTATCTCCTTTACCTGAGGGAGAGCCCTGCGGTCCGTAAGGCCGGAACGCAGGATGAACACTGTAAGGTCGGCAGCTGACGCTATTATCGCGGTATCCGCAACAATGTCTATAGGCGGGCAGTCGAGGAAGACATAGTCGTACTTCTCCCGGAGCTGTCCGATGAGTTTCCCGAACCTCTCCGACAGCAGCAGTTCAGCCGGGTTCGGAGGCAGGATCCCTGCAGGTATGGCATACAGGTTCTCCGTTATCTTGACAGTAATCTTGTCCACTGAATCCTCATTCCCGGACAGGTACATGGAAAGCCCGGCATTGCTTATCTTCAGCCTCTTGCCCAGGGTACCCTTCCGGAGGTCAAGGTCAAGCACCACCACAGATGAGCCCTTCAGGGACAGGGTGGCCGCAAGGTTTATTGAAATGAAGGATTTGCCGCTGCCTGGACTGAAGGAGGAGAAAAGTACAACCTTCGGCTTCCCTTCCGTGCCCCGGCCCATCATGAAGTCGAAATTCGTCCGCAGCACACGGAATGCCTCGTTCATCATGTCGCGGTTGTCCCTCTGAACCACAATCCTCTCCGTATCCGCCGTTTTCCGGTGCCTCCGGCCGGTCTTCATGGCAGGTATCTCCGCAAGGAAAGGTGCCGGCAGGGAAGCCACATCCTCCCTTGTCTTTATGGTATTGTCCACACCGTGTATCAGGAGTATTATGCCGAAAGGTATTCCGGCCCCGAGGACAAGCGCAGCCAGCATTATGAGTATTGTATTCGGCGAAATCGCGGACATGGAACCGTTCGGGGTGACAATCAGCCTCGTATTGGCCACATCCATCAGGCTCGCGATGTCATTCTCCTCCCTTTTCTGGAGAAGGTACAGGTACAGGGACTGCTTCACCTGCTGCTGGCGCTCGATGGAAAGCAGCTCCATCTCCTGTCCGGAACTTGAGGACATGCTGGAAAGGAGCTTTGCCTCCTCCCCGGCTATCTGGGCCACCTGGAGCTCCAGGGTCCCTATCATGTTCTCCACGGAACGCAGGACCGAGGCCCTTATTGCGTCAAGGGACAAGGTAAGGTCCGCGATCAGGGGATTGTTCTCGCTGCTGTTGGAAATAAGGGTCTCGCGCTGGAGGAAGAGCTTGTTGTACTCGGAAATCTGGGTCTCCACCCCGGTGTCCGAGAGGCCGGAATTGGCAGGGAGGAGGGAAAGCGCGTTCTTGGGGTCGTTCAGGTAGTCCCTGATGTAGCCAGCTATGGAAAGCTGGTTCCGCACCTCGAAATCCTTGGCCTGGAACTTCCCGAGCTCCTCGAGATAGGCCTGGCCTACAGCCTTTATGTCGGTAAGGTTGTTCTTCTCCTTGTACTCCTTCAGGTCCGTCTCTATGCCGGACAGCTCCTTCTCGATTACCTGTATCCTCTCGCTGATGAATTGCGAGGTCTTCCGCGCGGAGCGGCTCTTGTCCGTCACCCACTCCTCGTTATACACGTCTATGAGAGTGTTCAGTATTCTCTCCGCCCTCGGTATGAAACGGTCTGTCATGCTCAGGGAAAGGACAGTGGAGTTCTTGCCGGTCACGGTGACGACAAGGTTCGACGAGTAGATCTTTGCCCGCGACATCGGCCTGGCCCAGGAGACGTCAATGTCATTGTCCCACTCCCCTATGTTGATGGACGGGTCTATGCGTATGGTCCCGGCAGGTGTCTGCACCGGCTGGGAAAGGACGCCCTCGACCTCCGTCCCCCTCACCTTGTCCGGACCTATCACGAAATCCTTCAGGAGAAAGCTCTCCTCCCCGGTACGCACCAGACGGAACGAGAAATAGGAGGATACAAGGGTGTCGACGAGCGACATCTCCACCGGGCTCGAGCGGTACAGCTCCACCTTCCGCAGGGGCTGGCGTTCAGTATAGGAGGTCTCGAGGGAAAGGCGTCTCACCACCTTCTCCATCAGGTCCGGCGAAGCGAAGGCCTCCGCCTCGTTGTTTGCGTTCGAGCTGTAGGAGCCGGCACCGGAACCGGCACCTCCGGCCATGGTAAGGAGGTCAGACATCACATTGCTCCCGGACTCTTCATTTATTATGACCTTGGCCACTCTCTGATAAGTCTTGGGTGTGACGTAGATATAAAGCAGGGCAAGTGCCAGGCAGGCCGCAACGGAAAGGACATACCACCACTTGTAGTCCCATACCATGTTCCATATATCCAGGAGGTTCAACGAGTTTTCCTCTCCGGGCCTGGCAGCGTTTACATTCTGTTCGTTGTTATCCATGATATGATGCTTGTCAGTTCAGAAGGTTCACCACGAGGACCGCGAGCGAGGTAAGGAAGGACCCTATGCTCACCCAGAGGCTTACCGACTTGATGTTGTTCTCGTTTATCGTAGACTGCCCGGCCCTGACCTTGTTCGGCTCGACATAGACGATGTCGTTCTGCTGCAGGTAGTAGGCCGGGGATTCGAAAAGGGACGCGGACCGCAGGTCCACCTGGTAGACAGTCCTCTCGCCGCCCTGCTCCCTTATGACCGAGACATTGTCCCTCCTGCCGAAAATCGTAAGGTCCTTGGCAAGGCTCAAGGCCTGGAGAAGTGTAATCTTGTCGCCCTCGATATTGTATGTGCCCGGCGAGGTCACCTCCCCCATTACGGAAATCTTGAAGTTCATGAACTCCACCGTCACGACAGGGTCCTTTATGTAGTCCATCCCTACAATCCTCTCCTTTATCTCGTTCGCGAGCTCCCATCTCGTGAGCCCGGCTGCATGCACGAGCCCGAGGACGGGAAAGTCTATGTTGCCGTCATTGTCCACCACATACCCCAGGAGCCGCTGGGAGCCTTGCCCGGACACGACTTCTGAACCGGCCTGGTAAGAGATGACCGGGAGGTTGAACATCAGGGCGAGTTCGGGGTTGCGGCTGGAGACTACGATGGAAATCATGTCCTTTGGCTGGATCAGGATTCCCTTGTTGATGGCGATCCTTTCGGTCTTGTCTGGAACGATGTCCTGGAGATAGTTTATTTTCTTGTATGTGCTGCAGGACGTTACCGTCATGGCCAGTATCAATGCTGAAACCATTGGCACGATCCTCTGCCTCCGTGTCAATAATGCGCGCATATCGGTTATAATTGCAAAATCGGGACAAAATTACAATATTATCAGAGATAACCAAAGCCGATTGAAAGGGATTTTTTAGCTTTTTGTGTCAGAATTTTATCATGATTACGGAAGCGGCATCCTAAAGTTCAGGGATTCAAGGCAAAAGGTAATTCCTCCTTAAAAATGGGCGGAGGAAAATAAAGGAAAATAAAGGTTGCCCGGGGATTTTCAAATTCCGATTTTATGAATTATTTTAGGGGAATGAAACAGAAAAAGACAGAAAAGGCTGCAGAAAGGCAGTTCCTGGAATTGCTCAGGACCGGGCTGTGGGGCGGGCCGGCGGACCTCCGCCCATTCGGGGAAGCCGGCAAACCGGACTGGAAAGGGATAATGCACCTCGCCAGGACACAGGCTGTGCTTCCGCTGATATACGACGGGATACAGG
>JADIMQ010000110.1 GCA_017694655.1 Candidatus Cryptobacteroides merdigallinarum | reverse complement strand
GACTCAACGGGGCGCCGACAGCCGGCGAGACATTCAATGTCATGGCCGACGAGAAGGAGGCCAAGGAGATTGCCAACAAGAGGGAGCAGCTGCTCAGGATACAGGGTATCAAGACCCAGAAGCACATGACCCTCGAGGAGATAGGCCGCAGGATAGCCATAGGGAACTTCAAGGAGCTGAATGTGATTGTCAAGGGAGACGTGGACGGTTCCATCGAGGCCCTTTCCGACTCCCTCATCAAGCTCTCCACCGAGGAAGTCAGGGTAAATGTCATCCACAAGGCAGTGGGAGCAATCTCGGAGTCCGATGTCCTCCTTGCCGCAGCCTCGGACGCCATAATAATCGGTTTCCAGGTAAGGCCTTCCGCGAGTGCCCGCAGACTGGCAGAGAAGGAAGAGATAGAAATAAGGCTCTATTCTGTCATCTACGATGCAATCAACGAGGTGAAGAGCGGTATCGAAGGTATGCTTGCTCCTGAGGAGAAGGAGGAAGTCACGGCCACGGCGGAGGTCCTGGAGACATTCAAGATTTCCAAGGTGGGTACCATCGCCGGATGTATCGTCCGGGAAGGCAAGCTGACAAGGAACGCGAAAGTGCGTGTCATCCGGGACGGCATCGTGGTCTACACGGGGGAACTCGGGTCCCTGAAGAGGTTCAAGGACGACGTCAAGGAAGTTTCGGCCGGGATGGACTGCGGCCTGAATATTTCCGGATACAACGATATCAAGGTCGGTGATATGGTCGAGGCGTACAATATTGTCGAGATCAAGAGGACCTTGTAGAACCGGAGGGGAGGGGTCCGTACAGGGCCTCCTCCCTCATAATATTTATTTTCATGAAAGGTATATACATGTTTTTCGCCAACGGCTTCGAGGACATAGAGGCCTTGGCTACCGCCGACATCCTCAAAAGGGGCGGTATTCCGGTAAAGATGGTATCAATCCATGACGACAAATATGTGACGAGCGCCCACAATGCGACTGTCATAACGGACATGACATACGGGGAATTCAAGTCAACCACCGATTTCGGAAGTTCGGACAAGAACGACGTGATGATTTTCCCGGGAGGTATGCCGGGGTCGACCAATCTCGCAGCCAAGAAGGACCTGATGGAGCTGATGCAGAGGCATTACGACGAAGGCGGCACAGTGGCTGCGATATGCGCCGCTCCGAGCGTTGTCCTGGGCCTCCTCAACGGGATATCGGGAAAGAAGATGACCTGCTATGACGGGTTCGAGGGCCCTATAGTCGGGAAAGGGGCCGAATACTGCAAGGAAGGGACTGTGACTGACGGCCGTATCATCACAGGCCGCGGCCCCGGATTCGCTTTTGACTTCGGCTTTGCCATACTGGAATATCTCAGGGGCAAGGATGCTGCAGACGAGGTGAGGAAAGGGATGCTCCTGCTGTAGGCTGCTCCTGTTGCAAGAATGGAAATGGTGGGCGAGAATCACTTCTGGCCCACCATTTCCATTTGAGACTGCCCCGGGCTGTAGCCGGAAAACTTCGGCAAGATTTCCCGTGCACCGGGAAGCCTGAGCAGTTCTTCCACGAAATAAAGTAACAAAAATAATTACGGCTACATAGACTTCACGCCCGGTAACCTGTCTGCCGGGATTTCCGGACAGGTCTCGTAGACATAGTATGATTCCGGGTCTCCGAGCACGGTCCAGACCATGGACTCCGGTGTAAGGCCGGAGATCACATAGTCGTTGAGCCACAGTCCGGAAGCATGGTCGTAGCGGCCGGAAAGGATATTCCCCTCGTATTCGTCATATTCCAGTACGTATGTCCCGGTAATGCTCGTGGACGTCTGGGAATTGAGGTTCTGTATGAACTCGAACTCGTTGTCCTTGGTATTGAATATGACATACTGGAACAAACCCTCCGGAAGGGCATTGCCATCGATCTGGACAAGCTCCCACTTGCCGGAATTCGCCCCGTTCAACTCATAATTGGTAATCTGTACGCGTGTGTTGTCCTCATAGGACTTGTCCTCCTCGCACGATACCGGCAGGAAGGCCGACTGGGTCCCGGTGCCGTCTCCGGAGACATGAGGACAGGCCATGGAGGTCCCGTCCATGTAGCCGTAGCCGGTGCTGCTCTGCCCCGGAGTCATCGTGGAGAATATGCTTCCGAGCTCGTTCTGATGGTATTCGGCATCTCCTCCCGGAGCACTGATGTCGACTTCCACACCATAGTTTGTATAGGAGCTCGGAGAGTCGTCTCCCGAAGTTGAGGATACGCAGATGTAGTCCGGATACGCTGCAGGATATGCCGACATCGGCGCATATTCGTTACCGGAGGCGAATATCACCAGTCCTCCGTCAATTACCCCGTCCTTCGGCCCCGCATTGTAGATGAAGTAGTCGAAAGCCTCCGCCTGCCGGTCCGCGCCTTCGCCCCGCCGGTTTGTCAGAACCGGCAGGATACAAGGCGCCCGCCTGGCCGGGGACCGCAGCATACTCGCGTATGTGAGGATTCCCGACCAGGCGGGCAACGCCGTAGAAGCAGGTCCGCGCCTTCGCCCCGCCGGTTTGTCAGAACCGGCAGGATACAAGGCGCCCGCCCGGCCGGGGACCGCAGCATACTAACGTATGTGAGGATTCCCGTCCAGGCGGGCAACGCCGTAGACTGCCGGTTCTCACAAACCGGAATAGAGATTCCCGCAAGCCTCCTCCAACAAATCCAGCACCAACTCAAACCCATCCCTCCCCATATAATAAGGGTCAGGAACATAATCAAAAGTTGAAGAGGTGAAATAGGAGGAGATTTTCTTTATTTTTCTTGAGGTTTCGACGGAAGGAGCCAGGTGGATGAGGTCGGTGTAATTGGAGTCATCCATGGCGATGATGAGGTCAAAGTCGAAGAAGTCGGACAGGGTTACAGGACGGGAACGGTGTGTCAGTGAATAGCCGCGGGCGGATGCGGCATTGCGCATCCTTCTGTCAGGAAGCTCTCCCTGGTGGCCGGAATAGGTTCCGGCGGAGTCCACGAGAAAGTCGCGGGACCTGTTGTTGCCGTCAACTATAGCCTGGAAAATTCCTTGTGCCGCAGGAGAGCGGCAAATGTTCCCGAGGCACACGAAGAGGATCTTATGTTTATCCATGTCAGTCTTTCACTATTATGCGTTCCACCCTGCGCGGAATGGAGGTGAATATTTCGTAAGGTATGGTGCCGAGGATGGAGGCAAGCTCCTGGGCGGTAGGGTCCTGGCCGAATATTGTAACGGTATCCCCGACTTCGGCATCGACACCGGTGATGTCGAGCATGCACATATCCATGCAGATGTTCCCTATGGTAGGCACCCTGTGCCCGTTCAGCAGGAAAGAGGCTGCCCCGCAACCGAGACGGCGGTCCACTCCGTCTGCATATCCGACGGGAATGGTGGCGATGTCGGTGCCTCCGGGAGCAATATGCCCGCGCCGGCCGTAGCCGATAGCTCCGTCTTGAGGCGAAAGATGCTTGATCTGGAGTATCTTGCACTTGAAGGATGCCACGGGCCACAGGCGGACATCCGCCAGGGCGCTCACCCCGTATATGCCTATGCCGAGCCGCACCATGTCGAACTGGTATTCAGGGAACCGCTCGATGCCCGCCGAGTTCAGGATATGGTACATGGGCCGGTAGCCCACGGCCCCTGATATTCTCGCGGCATTCTCCTGGAACATCCTTATCTGCCCGAGGGTGAAACTGTCGCTTGCCGGGTCCTCCGCCGCGGCAAGATGCGAATATACCGACTTGACGGCAACCCTGCCGCTGCCACCAAGGAAACTTTCCAGTTCAGGGAGCTCGCTCGTCATGAACCCGAGGCGGTGCATGCCGGTGTCGAGCTTCAGATGTATCGGATAATCATTGATACCCCTGGCTTCCAGCACCTTGCAGAATTCACGGAGAGTGAACATATTCGGGATGCCCGGCTCCAGCCCGTTGTCTATTATCTCACCGAAAAAGTCGGTACCGGCAGTCAGCACGAGTATCGGTGCCTTGATGCCGGCCCCGCGAAGCTCCACTCCTTCCACGGGATAGGCCACGGCCAAATAGTCGGCCCCGGCCTGCTCCATCATTGAGGCGAACTCCACTATGCCGTGGCCGTAGGCATTGGCCTTGACGAGCACCAGCATCTTTGTCGTCGGGGACAGGAGCGACCTGAAGTATCTATAGTTGGCGAGACAGTTCGGGAGATTAATCTCCAGTCTCGAAAAATCATTTTCTCTCATATATTTCACCTGATATTTCCCGGGCATGTCCGGGTCCGGCGCAGGGCGGGCCGGGAGCAGGCACCTGCCATGTGCCATTTCCCGTGCCTGTCTCCGGAAACGGGTGCAAAATTATCAAATTATTCCGAGGATAAAGAATGTGTCCCGATTTATTTCTGACAATGCCCCTTGAATGACATTTTGTCAGCGGCTCGTTTTTTGCATAGTGAGGCGCCGGCAAGATTTATAATTTGTATTTTTCATGAATATCTGGTTAATTCTCATCGTTATCATGGTCCTCAGCCTTATTGTGCAGGGGATGCTGACAAGCAGGTTCAACAAATATTCAAAAGTACCTTCCGGGAACGGGATGACAGGGGCTGAAATCGCCATGAAGATGCTTCACGACAACGGCATATACGATGTGCAGGTGGTTCCGACCAAAGGTATGCTGACCGACTTCTACAACCCGGCCAACAAGACAGTGGCATTGAGCGAGGGGGTGTATTCCAGCAGCTCCATTGCGGCTGCGGCGGTGGCTGCCCACGAGTGCGGGCATGCCGTGCAGCATGCCAAAGGCTATGCGCCGCTGAAGATGAGGACGGCGCTTGTGCCGGTGGTGAACTTCGCGTCCAACATAGTGCAGTGGGTGCTCCTGGCCGGAGTGCTGCTCATGGGGGTTTTCCCGGGCCTGCTGTGGTTCGGCATAGCCCTGTTCGCCATGACAACCCTGTTCAGCTTCATAACCCTGCCGGTGGAGATAAACGCGAGCATGAGGGCGGTATCGTGGCTCGGGAATGCAGGGGTCACCGACGAGACGACGCAGCCGATGGCCATAGATGCCCTGAAATGGGCGGCGTACACGTATGTGATTGCAGCGTTAGGTTCGCTGGCTACACTATTATATTATATAGGTCTTGCACGCAGGGACTGACATCCTGGACCGGGATTCCGGACGGATGGTCAGAACAGTGTAGGAGGATTGGAGTCGAGGCCCTTCAGGATCTTTTCCATGATGGCCTGACGGAACAGAACGGATTTGGTATTGACCTTGAAACGGCTGCAATATTCGCTTATTGCAGCCATTTCTTTATCATTCAGATAGATGACCTGACGGTTTTTCCTGACCATCGAGGCCTTCTCCCGGCTGAGGAACTCCGGGTCAATCTTCGGTATCTTCCTTTTCCTTCCCAAATCCAGAAAATTTTCAGGCAAACATACGCAAAATCCTGGTGCGATGCAAATAGGATTTCTCGAGTATTTCTGAAAAAAGGTTTGGATTTGAAAAAATATTCATAAATTTGCGGCGAATATGGTTTCAGAGAAATTCATATCGCATATCGTAACGGCGGCAGGAAATGTCCGACGAGGGATTTCCGCTGCATATACACTTGTCCGAATATAGGAGGGCGGCATTCGAGGCCCCCTCAAATTCCCGAAGTATACGTCAGAGTTAAAGCATTAATTGCAATTGACAATCGAGGTTTGTCTTGCCGTTAGGGGCTTTGTTGTTTCTTGAATAAAACAGAAAATCATAAGTACAGAAATGGAAATCGATGTTGTAGTGGCAAACAACGGCCACGCGAAGTACGCACAGGAGATCTGCGACGAGATGTACGTCTCGGCGCAGGAAAGAGGCACCGGAATAGCGAAGCGTTCTCCTGAATACATAATCGAGAAAATGAAGGCGGGAAAGGCAGTGATAGCCATCGCCAGGAACGGGAAATTCGCAGGCTTCTCCTATATCGAGACCTGGGAAGGCAAGAAATACGTGGCCAATTCCGGGCTCATCGTGGCCCACGCCTTCAGGGGCATCGGGCTTGCCACGAGAATAAAGCAGAGGATATTCAGGCTTTCCAGGGAGAAATACCCGGACGCCAAGATATTCAGCATCACCACCGGGGCGGCAGTCATGAAGATGAACTACGAAATCGGCTTCAGGCCGGTACCGTTCGGGGAACTCACCCATGACCCTGAATTCTGGAAGGGATGCCAGGGGTGCAAGAATTTCCCCATCCTCCAGAACAACAACTACAAGATGTGCCTGTGCACCGGACTCCTGTACGACCCGATGGAGCATATCGCCGTACAGGACGCAGGGATACGCATGGCGCAGTAGCACAGAGGCTTCCCGGCAGGGAAGGACATTTCCACCAGAGTAAACAGACATAAAACCACAATAAGATGAACAACAAAGTCGTACTTGCATTCAGCGGAGGTCTTGACACGTCTTTCTGCGTGCCTTACCTGAAAAACGAAAAAGGGCTGGAAGTCCACACCGTGATGGTGAACACGGGAGGTTTCTCGAAAGAGGAAGAAAAGGCAATAGAACAGAGGGCACTCCAGCTCGGGGCTGCCTCGCACACGAACATCGACGCCGTGGACACCTATTACAGGCACGGTATCAAGTACCTGATATACGGCAACATCCTCAAGAATGCCACCTATCCGCTTTCCGTAAGTTCAGAACGGGTGTTCCAGGCTCTTGAAGTCCTGAAGCTCGTGAAGAAACTCGGGGCAGGCTACGTCGCCCACGGGAGCACAGGTGCAGGGAACGACCAGGTAAGGTTCGACATCGTGTTCGAGATCCTTGCCCCGGAGGTGAAGATCATCGCTCCCATCAGGGAACTCTCCATCACAAGGCAGGAGGAAATAAAGTATCTCCAGGAGCATGGATATGAATCCTCCTGGGAAAAATCCAAATACTCCATCAACCAGGGGCTCTGGGGCACGAGCATAGGAGGGGTCGAGACCCTTTCCTCCGACGGCTACCTCCCGGAGGACGCCTACCCGACCAAGGTCACCAAGACAAGTCCCGAGCATATTAAGATAGGCTTCGAGCACGGGGAGCCGGTATCGGTGAACGGGGAAAGGATGTCCCCTGTAGATGTCATCAGGAAAGTAAGGGATATCGCAGGTCCTTTCGGCATCGGAAGGGATATCCATGTCGGGGACACCATAATCGGCATCAAAGGCCGGGTCGCTTTCGAGGCTGCTGCCCCGCTTATCATAATCAAGGCGCACCACCTGCTCGAGAAGCACGTGCTCACCAAAGGGCAGCTCTACTGGAAAGACCAGATTGCCGGCTGGTACGGGCAGCAGATGCACGAGGCCATGTACCTCGATCCGGTACTCAGGGACATGGAGGCCATGATGGACAGCATGGAGAAGAATGTGTGCGGAGAAGTGGAGGTGGCCCTTATGCCATACCATTTCGCAGTGCTCGGATGCACAAGCGGACATGACCTGATGAGCTCCAGATTCGGGTCGTACGGCGAGATAAACAAGTCGTACACCGGAGAGGACGTGGTCGGCTTCACCAAGGTGCTCGCGAACCCGCTCAAGATTTATTACAGCGTGAACAGCGGGCATGCCGAAGACGTGGTAAAGGACTAATACGTTTGATATCATGATCAGAGCGGCAATAGCAGGAGGTACGGGATATACCGGAGGAGAACTTTTCAGGATACTCCTCCGGCATCCGGAAGTGGAAATCACGGCAGCCACCACCACATCGTCTGAAGGTACGCCGGTGAGCGAGGTGCACCGTGACCTTACAGGAGAGACAGACCTGGCATTCGGGACGGAAATAGGTGACCCGGACGTACTTTTCCTCTGTCTTGGGCACGGGCTTTCCAGGGAATTCATTGACACGCACAAAATCAGCGGCTCGTGCAGGATAATAGACCTCGGGAACGACTTCAGGCTTGACGGGGACTACGCCGGACGGCATTTCACGTACGGCCTGTGCGAGGGAAACAAGGAGAATATAATAAACTCGCACGACATTGCCAATCCAGGGTGCTTTGCGACTGCCATACAGCTTGCACTGCTTCCTCTTGCCGGGGAAGGCCTGATACGCGACGAAGTACACGTGACAGCCATCACCGGATCCACCGGAGCCGGGAAGAAGCTCGCCGAGACCTCGCATTTCAGCTACCGGGACAACAATATCTCCATATACAAGCTGTTCAGCCACCAGCATCTGGCCGAGATCAGGAAGAATATAGGCAGAATTTCCGGGACTGAACCGGTAGTGAATTTCGTGCCCGTAAGGGGGGATTTCACCCGGGGCATATTCGCCAGTGTATATACAAGGGCGGCAGAGGATATGGATGAAAGGAAATACACCGAACTTTTCAAAGACTTCTACAAGGACTCCCCTTTCGTCTTCCATTCGGAAAACGGAATTTCCTTGAAAGAAGTCATAAACACGAACAAGGGGCTGCTCCATGTCGAGCTGCACAACGGCTATGTGCATATCAGCTCCATAATAGACAATCTCGTGAAGGGTGCCTCCGGACAGGCAGTCCAGAATATGAACCTGATGTTCGGGCTCGACGAGGCGGAAGGGCTCAAGCTCAAGGCTTCGGCCTTTTAGAGTGATCTACGGGAAGGAATTTGACATAGACAGGAAAAATGGATTTATTCAAGGTATATAAACTGTGGGACATCGAGCCTGTGAAGGGGCTCGGCACCACATTATGGGACAAGGACGGGAAAGAATACACCGACCTCTACGGCGGGCATGCCGTCATATCGGTAGGACACTGCCACCCGCATTATGTAAAAGCCGTCACAGAGCAGCTGAACAGGCTCGGGTTCTATTCGAACGCCGTGCAGAACTCCCTGCAGAAAAAACTGGCGGACAAGCTCGGCAAAGCCTGCGGGTATGATGACTATTCCCTCTTCCTGTGCAACTCGGGGGCAGAGGCAAACGAGAATGCCATGAAACTGGCTTCATTCCAGACCGGGAGGGCCAAGGTCCTCGCATTCGGCAAGGCCTTCCACGGAAGGACCTCCGGGGCGGTGGCCGTTACCGACAACCCTAAAATCCAGGCACCGTTCAACTCTACTTCCAATGTGGAGCTCGTTCCGCTGAACGACATTGAAGCCACGGAGAAAGCCCTGGCTACCAAGGAGTTCGCTGCAGTAATAATAGAAGGCATACAGGGTGTGTCCGGGATACACGAGCCGCAGGACGGCTTCCTGGTCTCCCTGCGGGAAATCTGCGACAGGACAGGCACGATGCTCATACTCGACGAGATACAGTCGGGCTACGGACGTACAGGACAGTTCTTTGCGCACCAGCATGCCGGAATCCGGGCTGACATCGTCACCACGGCGAAAGGTATGGCTAACGGCTTCCCTATCGGAGGTGTGCTTATCTCGCCTGCCTTCCGGGCTGAATACGGGATGCTCGGCACCACCTTCGGGGGCAATCATCTGGCGTGCGCCGCAGCCATAGCCGTGCTGGAGATAATGGAAAGCGAGCACCTGGTGGAGAATGCAGCCAGGATCGGGGAGTATTTCCGGAATGCCCTCTGTCCCGGCGGAAACCCGATGCATCCTTTCAAGGAATACAGGGGACGCGGGCTGATGATAGGGCTGGAAGTGAAGCCTGGGTACGAGAACCTAAGGGAAAGGCTCCTGCTGGAGCGCCGGTTTTTCACGGGAGCCGCAGGGGCTAATGTGATAAGGCTGCTGCCGTCCCTTACCATCACGGAAGAGACAGCGGCAAAGTTTGTCGGGGCAGTAAAGGAACTGGCCTGAACAGGCCTTGACTGACGCCAGGGCGTACTGCCCCGGCGTCAGCGGTTGTCTTCAGGATGCCGGGCCTTGCTGCGGTTGACGAGCAGGACGCCGGAGAATATGAAGACAACCGCCACAACCTTCAATATATTGAAGGTATCCATCCCCCAGATTATGGCAGCTGCCGTGGCGACTATCGGCTGTACATAGTTGTACATCGCCACAAGGGTCGGACGCAGGAACTTCTGCCCGACAGGGACTATCAGGTAGCACAGGAAGGTCCCGAATATCAGCACATACGCGAGTTCGGCATATTCGGTCATGGTGATGGAGCTCCAGCCGGTAAGGGCAAGGCTCCTCGCGGAGACCGGTATCATGACTATGGATGCGAACGTGAACATCCATTTCATCAGGGTTATAGGGGAATATCTCTTTATGAGGTCCCTGAATATCACCAGATATATCGCATAGGAACACTGGGCCAGGAAGCACAGGAGGTCTCCCGTGAGGCTGGATGCCTGGGCCGTCGCCTGTCCTGCGGACCCGCCTGGAAGAAGCCTGTTCCCGAATATGAGGAGAAGGGCTCCGCAGGCCCCGAGCAGGACGCCGCCCGCCTTCTTGCCGGTGATAGGTTCCTTGATGAATATCGCCGCGAAAATCATGGTGACTATCGGCAGCGTGGTGGTGATGATTGAGGCATCCACGGGCGAGGTCATCGAGACCCCGGTCACATACACGCACTGATTGAGGATTATCGCGAAAAGCCCGGCGAAGAAAAACCTTATATAGTCCATCCGGTCCTGGATCTTCTCCCCTTTCGTAAAAAAGGAGATTATCCAGAACAATACCGCAGCCCCGAATATCCTGACGTCAGCCACCAGCATAGACGACACCGCATCCGAATTCATGGCCGCCTTGGATATGGGGGCCATCAGCCCCCACATCACGCTCGCGGCAAGCATGGCAATATGCCCGTATTTCTGTTCCTTCTTCATAGTCACGGAAAAATAAGGCGGCAAAGATACTCATTTTCCGTAAACTTGTGCATTATTCACGGAAAGTTAACATACGTAGCAAGAAGAAAGAGACAGGGAAAAGACGGCAGACTTTCTTAATGTCACTATACAACCGTGATTTGCAAAATACAACCTGATAGTTGTCTGGCTTGAGATATTTTATTGTACTTTTGCAACTACGACAGAAAAATGATGTATTTCAATGAACACAACGGAAGATAGGACTTAATAAAATTGCGCAGTAAAAAGCTATGGCTAAAGGAAGAGAGGAGATAGAGGACAAGGCAAATGAGCCGGTCGCAAATTGCGACCAGTTACCTATGGCTGCCGATATACAGCCGATGATTCGAGTAATCAGAGGTCAGCAAGTTATTATTGACAGGGATTTAGCTCTGCTCTATGGTGTAGAAACGAAACGTCTTAACGAGCAAGTAAAACGTAATATTGAGCGTTTTCCTGAAGACTTCATGTTTCAATTGAGCAAGGAGGAAGTAGAAAACTTGAAGTCGCAAAATGCGACCTCAAGTTGGGGTGGCGACAGAAGGTTGCCTTATGCTTTCACCGAACAAGGTATCGCCATGCTTAGCTCCGTCTTGAAATCACAGACTGCGGTGGAAGTGAACATCCGCATCATGAGAGCCTTTGTGTCCATGCGCCGTTT
>JADIMQ010000109.1 GCA_017694655.1 Candidatus Cryptobacteroides merdigallinarum | reverse complement strand
GAATAGGACGGGTCCGTGAGGCTTTCAGTGTAGCCGACCATGGCCGTGGAGAATACCACTTCACCATCGCACGGGCCATTGTAGCCGAATGAATATCCGTGGAATTCCATTCCGTTCTCCAGCTTGAGCGTAGCTCGAATTCTTTGCTCCATTACTATTATGTTTTATTGTGCTTAAATTGGGCGAAAATAATACAAATCCTGCAAATTACCCAAATAAAAGTAAAATATTTCCTCATGGCTCAGATCCTCATGGACCTGACGGCTTCTTCCGGGTCCGGGGCACGGAAAACCGCGCTTCCGGCCACAAGGATATCCGCCCCGGCAGCCTTGAGCTCCGCGGCATTCTTTCCGGACACTCCCCCGTCCACCTCGACAAGGCACGAAAGGTTGCGGCGGAGGATTTCATGCTTCACCTTCCCTATCCGGGAATAGGTGTCCTCGATGAATTTCTGTCCTCCGAAGCCGGCGAACACTGACATGACAAGGACAAAATCGCATATCTCGAGATAAGGGAAGAGGCTCTCGACAGGGATGTCCGGGTTTATTGCTATCCCCGCCTTGACGCCATGGCTCCGGATTAGCTCCACGGTCCCGGCCGGATCCTTCGAGGCATTGAGGTGGAAACTCAGCATGTCCACCCCGCAGCCCGCGAAACGCTCCACATATCTCTCCGGCTCCACAATCATGAGATGTGCGTCCATGGGCTTGGCTGCAGCGGATGCGATTGCCTCCACCACCGGGAAGCCGTAGGAAATATTCGGGACGAAAACCCCGTCCATTATGTCCAGATGGAAAATATCGGCATGCCTGTTCACGAACTCCACATCCCCGGCAAGGCGGAGGAAGTCGGCGGAAAGCATGGATGCGGCAATCTTTGTCATGGCTCTATCTTATATGGGTGATGACATCCTCGAGGAAGGCCGTGAACCGGTCCAGGGAGGCGAGGTCCAGCCTTTCTCCCGGGGCGTGGACCCCGCGCAGGGTCGGGCCGAAGGAAATCATGTCGAGGTCCGGCCAGTTATCGAGGAAGAGTCCGCATTCCAGGCCGGCATGAATGGCCCTCACCACCGGATCAACCCCGAAAAGCCTCCTGTAGGAAGCTCTGCAGACCTTCAGCAGCCCGGAGGAGAGGTCCGGTTTCCAGCCCGGATAGCCGGAATCATGGGAGACCTCCGCCCCTGCAAGGGCGAAGACAGCCTCTACCTTCTGCCCGGCGGCTATCCGGCAGGAGGTGACGGAACTTCTCTGGCTCGTACCCACACGGATGGCCCCGTCACCTTCCATCTTCACGGAGGCGAGGTTTGTGGAAGTCTCGACCAGCCCCTTTATGTCCCCGCTCATGGCCAGGACACCGTGCGGAGCCCCGAACAGGGCAGCCACCAGGGAAGAGGAAACGGCCGGGTCAACGGCTGTCTGTCCTGCCGGAGCATCCCCCGACAAGGTGCATTCCACGGTTATGCCCGGGTCTCCCGAGGCATATTCCGCCCTGATATCCTCCCCGAACCTCCCCGCGGCAGCTGCAAGCTGCGCAAGCACCTCCGGAGCTGCGGCAACCACGGCCTCGGCTTCACGTGCTATCGCATTCCTCTTGTTGCCTCCGTCTATGCTGCAGAGCTGCAGTCCCGGCTGGGAATACAGGAAACGTGCGAGGAGCTGGACGGCATTCGCCCGGCCCTTGTCTATGTCATCCCCGCTGTGCCCTCCTGTACCGTTGAACACCCGTACGCGGGCCAGTCCAGACCCGGGGGCGACAGGTACCCTCCCGTAACGGAAGACGGCGGTAGTGTCCAGACCGCCTGCACAACCCACGAAAAGCTCCCCCTCGTCCTCCGAATCCAGGTTTATGAGAATCCGTCCGCTGATGAAATCCGGCTTCAGGGCCTTCGCCCCCTCGAGCCCTGTCTCCTCCGAGACAGTGAACAGGCACTCGATGCGTCCGGCCGGGAGGTCGCTTTCCAGAACGGCAAGCTGGGCGGCCATCCCTATCCCGCAGTCGGCCCCGAGGGTAGTGTCCGGGGCTATCATCCAGCCGTCCTGCTCCACATACCTTATCGGGTCCCTGGAGAAATCATGCTCCACGCCGGCATTCTTCTCGCACACCATGTCCGAGTGGCTCTGGAGCACTATAACAGGAAGATTTTCACAACCCGGGGCCGGGTCCTTGACAATGAGCACATTCCCGGCCGCGTCTGTTTTGCATGCGAGGGAATGTGTCCTGGCGAATTGCTGTAGAAATGCGATAATCTGCTCTTCATGACCCGATTCACGGGGAACCTTCGTTATTTCCTTGAACAGGTCGAGTACTCTTCTGGAATCCATAACCAATGCCTTTACCCTTTTACAGGCACCAGCATCTTCTCTATGTCAGTCACGTACTGCTTGAAAGTCTTGTCAATGCTCATAAGATCCTGCACCGTGGCACAGGCATGCAGGACGGTGGAGTGGTCCTTACCGCCTATTTCCGAACCTATCGTGGACAAGGAACATTTCAGCAGGTTCCGGCTCATGTACATAGCTATCTGCCTTGCCTGAACTATCTGTCTTTTACGCGATTTCGACAAGAGGTTGTCCATTGTGATATTGAAATACTGGCACACGGCCTTCTGGACCTTGTCTATCGTGATATCGTTCTTCTGTTCCCCGATGAGTTTCGTCGTAATCTTCTCCGCGAGTTCCACCGTAATCTCCCTGTGGGTGAAGGTGGCGTTCGCGACCAGGGAGATGAGCACTCCCTCGAGCTCCCTGAAGTTCGACGTGATCCTGCTCGCCAGGAATATCAGCACATCGTCGCTCAACTTCACCCCTTCCCTGAAACTGCGGGCCTTCAGCATGGAGAGCCTCGTGGCGAAATCCGGCCTCTGCAGCTCCACGGAAAGACCCCACTTCAGGCGCGACAGAAGCCTCTCCTCGAAATTCTGAAGCTCCACCGGAGGCCTGTCAGAGGTAAAGATGAGCTGCTTGCCCGACTGGTGCAGGTGGTTGAATATCTGAAAGAAGCCGTTCTGGGCACCTGGGGAGGAAAGGTCCTGGATATCATCGATGATAAGGACATCCATCCTCATATAGAATGCGAGAAAATCCGTAAGGTTGTTCTTCACGGTCACCGCGTCCATATACTGGGTCTTGAAGCGGTTGGCCGGAACATAGAGCACCACGAGCTCAGGATATTTCTCCTTTATGGCTATGCCTATGGCCTGGGCTATATGGGTCTTGCCCAGCCCCGGCCCCCCGAAAAGGAAGAGGGGGTTGAAAGCCGTCTTGCCCGGATACCGCGCGATGCTCTCCCCAGCGGTCACGCCCATCTTGTTGCATTCGCCTATGACAAGGTTGCCGAAACAGTAGTTCGGGTTCAGCTGGGTATTTACCTTCACCCGCTGCAGGCCCGGTATCACGAAGGGGTTAGGACTGCCGGACTGCCTGTATGTAGGCACGGTTATGGGCTTGTTCTCCGGGGTGTTGCAGTGGGCGGCCGGATATTCCATCGGAGGCTGCACCTTGACAGGGGCTACGCTGTAGACCAGCTTGGCATCGGCACCTATCTCTTTCTTGAGGGTCTTCTTCAGTACATCGAGATAATATTCCTCAAGATACTCGCGGAAGAATTCCGAAGGCACGTTGATGGTGAGCACCCCGTCGGAAAACGACACCGGACTGATAGGCTTGAACCACGTCTCGAAGGCCCGCGGATTCACAATCTGCTCTATCATCTTCAGACAGCGGTTCCATATCAGTATGTGGGTATCTTGGGACATTATTCCGGTAAATTGTAATTTCAGGTGATGCTAATCGAAAACCGAGCACAAATATGAGGAAAAAAAAGTTAGAAAAATTTCTTTTTCCTATTGTTTATTATCTTTTTTTTACTTCTAAACGTTTGCGTCCCGCTCAAACGCTTGAACCTATAAATTATTAATAATAAACAAATTACAACTTAATATTTTCTTAATATCGTTGAAATCTACGTCTTTATGTATTTAGAATAATTATAAATTGGATATCTGTCCGCAAATCCCGTGCAGGGTGGCTCAGAATACGGAAATCTTCAGGTATTTCTTCGGGTTTTCCTCTATTTTACGGACGAGCCCGTCGAGATTCCTTATCAGCGAATCCAGGGAATCATATACCGAATCCTCGTTCACGAGACGGCCGAGGGTACCCTCCCCTTCCTGCACCTTTGCAAGCAGGGTGTTCAGGCTGCGCACCAGGCCCTCGATATCCGCCTGCCGCAGGCCGGAGGTTACGCCGTTCATGTCCGACATCGAGGAATCCGCCTTGGCCACGACCCCGGCAAGCTGGACCGAGAGGGAGTCGAGGTTCGATATGAAGTCCTCGACCTCCGACGACCTGCTCCCTACCGCGGAGGCTATGCCCTCCACCTCGGCCACTGTCTTGTCCAGGTTCACCATGATGCTCCGGAGGGAGGCCCTGTTCTCGGCGGAGAGAGTGAGGTTAAGGTTGTTCAGGGCGCTGTCAAGAGTCTCGAGCACCTCCGATCCTTTGCTTATGAGGGGCTCTATGCCGGCAGCTATTGAGGAAAGCATGTCCGGGGAGACCGCCGGATCGAGCCTTGCCCCGGAAGAGGCCGCCTCCGGAGATTTCCCGAGATCTATCCTTATGGCCTTACCGCCCATAAGGTCTGCGCTGTAGATTGTCATGCGGGAGTCCACGGGTACCTGGAAGTCCCTGGAGACGGTGCACAGCACGTCGAAGACGCCCTTCTGCCCGTCGTAGGTTATTTCGGCGACATTCCCGGCCTTGTACCCCTTGATATAAACCGGGGAAGAAGGAAGGAGCCCCTGCACGTCAGTATAGGAGGACACCAGCTCATACTCGCGGTTGAAGATATCCTTCCCGCGGAGAAAGTTTATGACAAAAAAAGTGGCTACAAGCACCGCTATGGCAAGTATGCCGAGTTTCAGTTCTTTTTTCATGACCATTGACCGTTGTGGCTCGGGACGGACCTAAAGGGCCGACACCTTGCCGTTCTCTATCTTTACAGGGAAGGATCCCGGGAAAGTCTTCCTCGTCTTCCTGAAGAGCGACCTCGCCTCATCGGCGGAGGACACCTTTATAATATATTTATATACATTCCCGGCCTTCACCGGCACCACGTCATATCCCTTGAAGGCCTTGTCCCCTGGCTGGAGACGCTTGCCAAGGACGAAGACTTGGACCCCGTACCCGTCCTCACCGGAGCCCGGGACGGAGAGACCGCCGCCCTGCCCCGTATGCGCCACATCCTGCACGGGCTGCCCGGCAGTGAAGTCCAGGCTCGCGTCGTACTTTGCCTTGAAGCTCCTGAAGGCGTTGAAGAGCCGCTGGGCTATGGCGTCCCTGTTGGTCGCGGAGTTCAGTATCTTCAGGTCCGAGGCGTTCGACATGAAGCCCACCTCCACAAGGACAGCCGGCATGCCCGTCCTCCAGAGCACCCAGAGAGGGTCCTGGCTTATGCCCCGGCTGTGTTTCACCGGGCCCTTGAGCATCTCCTTGTCGGCCTCCGCCGCGAAAGCGAGGCTCTGCTCGTAGAATGCGCTCTGCATCAGGTTGAAGAAGATGAAGGACTCCGGGTCCTCGGGGTTGAAGCCCTGGTAGTCCGTAGTGTAGTCGTCCTCGAGCAGGATCACGGAATTCTCCCTGCGGCAGACATCCATGTTGGCGGAGAAGTTGTCACTCTTGCCGTTCCCGAGGATGTGGGTGGAAAAACCGTGCGGCTGGGTGGATGTGGACGCATTGACATGTATTGAGATGAACAGGTCCGCATTGTTCCTGTTGGCGATGTCCGCCCGGTTGTTCAGGGTCACGAAAACGTCGGTGGTCCTCGTGTATATCACCTTGACATCAGGATAGTAGGCACTTATCTTCGCCCCTAGCTTCCTGGCGATGTCAAGGTTGACGGTCTTCTCCAGCACCCTGCCGTCCCGGCTCACGCACCCCGGGTCCTTGCCGCCGTGGCCTGCGTCTATGACCACTGTCTTCAGGCGCAGGCTGTTACCGCTGTCCGCGGACAGTGGCGCCGGGAAGAGGAAAATAAGGAGCAGCGACAGGACGGCCATGCCGCTTATATGATGCCGTGTTTTCATTTCAGACGTCAGCAATTTGGTAATATTTGAAAAATAGTTTTAACTTTGCGTCTTGCAAAAATATGAATTTTTGTCGAGAAACTGGTTTGATATTTTTAAATATAGATTTTATGAAGTATTTTCGGGGCGTGTTTTTCCGGGATTCCGGACATGGCGGCACCTGCCTCATGCCTGTACTGATTCAGGGAAATTCACGGCAAGGAAGACGAGTATAAGATTTTCAGGAAACTTTCAAGACTGTTTCCGAACAGAGAGATTTAATGTCACAATATAACTCAGGTCCATTGAACAGGAAAAGGGATAAGCTGTTTTTCGCAGTGATCGTGTTGTTGATTATCAGTTCGTTCACGGTCTCCTCGCAGGATGACAGAAGATCCCGCCGTAACCGCCAGCGCGCGGAGCGGATAGAGGCCAGGGAAGCCAGGAGGGATACGGTCCCGGAGATCAGCGATTCCATGCAGGCTGTCCTTGACTCAACTGCGTACGCCGACTCCGTTGCCCGGCAGGACTCCCTGGACATGCTGAGCAAAAGTTCCCTCGACCAGCCGGCCTTCACCACCGCCAGGGATTCCATAATAGAGGATTTCACCGACGGGAAACGCATGATATACTACTACGGGGACGTGAAGGTGAAGTACGGCAACATGGAGCTCGCGGCCGACTACATGGAGTATGACATCCAGACCAAGACAGTCTACGCGAGGGGCACCAAGGACTCCACGGGCGTGATAACCGGCATGCCGACAATGACCCAGGGGGACAAGACCTACACGATGGAGGAGCTCCGGTACAATTTCGACACCGGCAAGGCCAGGATCAGCAACATGGTGACACAGGAGCAGGACGGCATTCTTCACGGGAAGAACATAAAGATGATGCCGGACAAGTCCATCAACATAACCAACGGCAAATATACTGTCTGCGACGCGGACCACCCGCACTATTATCTCCACCTCACGGCGGCCAAGGTGATGACCAAGCCGTCCCAGAAGACCGTCTTCGGCCCGGCCTACCCGGTCATTGAGGATGTGCCGCTCTTCCCTGTCATACTGCCGTTCGGATTCATACCTAAAAGGCCGGACAGGGCCACCGGGCTGCTCATGCCGACCTTCGGCGAGGAGGCCGCCCGAGGCTTCTACCTCAGGGACGCCGGAATGTATTTCGTCATAGGCGACTATTTCGACCTGTCGCTGACAGGAGACATATACACCCTCGGCTCGTGGGCCCTGCAGGTGGACTCGAGGTACAAGGTGAACTACAAGTGCACCGGGGACTTCTCCATTACGTATTCCAACGACCAGACCGGGGAGAAGGGAAGCACGGACTTCACCCAGATGAGGAACTTCGGTGTGAAGTGGAGCCATTCGCAGGACTCCAAGGCCAGACCCGGGACGACATTCAGCGCATCCGTAAACTTCTCCAGCCCGTCAAACAACAGGTATAATTCCACGAATGTGAACGAGGCCCTGCAGAACCAGGCATCGTCCTCCATATCATACGCTAAAAACTGGAACGGCAAGTTCAACCTGTCCATCAACGCCCTGCACAGCCAGAACTCAAGGGACAGCTCATATTCCTTCACCCTGCCGAACCTCACCTTTTCAGTGAGCCGTTTCTATCCTTTCAAACAGAAGAAC
>JADIMQ010000108.1 GCA_017694655.1 Candidatus Cryptobacteroides merdigallinarum | reverse complement strand
GCTATCTGCACCAGCATTTCCTTTGCCACACCTGCGGCTACCATGTTCTTGGCTATGTACCTTGCGGCGTATGCTGCAGACCTGTCGACCTTGGACGGGTCCTTCCCGGAGAAGGCGCCGCCTCCGTGCGCACCCTTCCCTCCGTAGGTGTCCACGATGATTTTCCTTCCGGTGAGGCCGGTATCCCCGTGCGGGCCTCCGATGACGAATTTCCCTGTAGGGTTGACGTGCAGGATGTAGCCGTCCCTGAAGAGGGCAGCCGTCTCCGCCGGAAGCTCATCTATAAGGGCCGGGATCAGGATTTCCTGGACATCCTTCCTGATTTTAGACTGCATTGCCGCGTCCACTCGTTTCTGTCCGTACTGGTCGCAGGCTTCGCGGTAGCTCATGTTACCGAGCTCCGCCGGCACGAATTCGTCGTGCTGGGTGGAGATGACTATGGTATGTACCTTCAGGGGCCGGTGTGTGGTGTCATCATATTCCACGGTGAACTGCGACTTCGAGTCCGGCCTCAGGTACGGCATGACCTCCGGGGTCTCTTTCCTTATCCTTGCCAGGATGGCAAGGGCCTTGTGTGCGAGGGCGAGCGGAAGCGGCATGTATTCCGCCGTGTCGTCGCAGGCGTAGCCGAACATCATCCCCTGGTCCCCGGCCCCCTGGTCTTCCGCATTTTCCGTCACCACGCCGCGGTTTATGTCCTGGGACTGCTCGTGAAGGGCGGAAATCACCCCGCAGGAGTTCCCGTCGAACATGTATTCGGCCTTGTTGTAGCCTATCCTGTTTATGGTCCTGCGGGCGATGCTCTGTATGTCTACGTATGCGTCCTCGGACCTGACTTCTCCCCCTACGACCACGAGCCCGGTGCTGCAGAATGTCTCGCAGGCTACCTTGGCTTCAGGGTCCTGGCGGAGGAATTCGTCGAGTATCGCGTCGGATATCTGGTCGGACACCTTGTCCGGATGTCCTTCGGATACTGATTCTGATGTAAATAGATATGACATATTATAAAATTTAACAGTTTTGCCGGCCATGGCCGCTTTTTGTCCATGCTCCCGGGATGCTTCCTGACCTCCGGGGCATAAAAAAAGCCCCTTCAGGAATGAGGAGCAGAAACCGTTATCTAAAATAGTGTCTGTCACGGCTGTGCCGGACAATCATTTTAGCATTTTTTTGTGTGGTTGCAAGCAGCCAAATCTCTCCACATTTCAGCGTGCAAATATAGGAATATCCGGGATTATTCCAAAATTTTTGGAAAGTTGTTGCGGATATTGCGGAATGCCGAAAAGAAAATCGGACTGCAGTCAGGGACATAAAAGTCCGGCTGCAGCCCGACGGTTATTGGACTATTGTACTTCGGTTTAGAAGAAGTACCTCAGGCTGAGAAGCATACTCCAGGTGTTGTAGGTGGTGTTGAGCCTGGTCTTTTCAGGAGCTGTGAACTCGTACTGGTTGTTGTTGTATGTAAGGATACGGTCGTTGCTGAAATTGTCGGTAGCGCCCCAGTTAGGATTCAGGAGATTTGCCAGGTTGTATATGTCAAGACCCACCTGGATGGTATTGGTCTTTCCGCAGACCTGGAAGTTGATGTCCTGGGCGAACTTGAAGTTGAAGCGGCTCTGCCATGGAGCTACGACTGCACCTCTCTTGGAGTACTCTCCGCGATGCTTGCTGAGGTATTTGTCAGACTCGATGAAGGCACCGAATGCATCCCTGTTCTCATCGCTGACAAAAGGCATTGTAGCGAGTTCAGCCTCGGTAGGAATGTAGATAGGGATATTGGCACCCATATCGCCAGTGACATTGTTCATTACGTACGAATACCTCGTGTAGGAATACTGATTGTCGAAATAGCAGTGGTTGTATCCTTCGTAGAACAGTCCGAGGGTGGTGGCTCCCTTTTTCCCGTATTCAATCCTATAGCTGATGTTGGCTATGAACCTGTTAGGGGATACAAAGGCTGAATGACCGAGTTCTGGGGTGTTGGAGCCGTATTTGGAATATGTAATGGTTGAGTATGACGAAGACACCTGGTCACCGATACCTTCCGAGACAGTCATGGACTTGCTGTAAGTGTATGCAGCCATGAGGGAAAGACCGAAGTGGAAATCTTTCTGCAGCTGTGCCGTGAAGGAGCCGTAGTATCCGTTTACACCGTCGGTGTTGGTGAGGTAGTAAGGGTTTATGGTGGATGAACTTGCTCCAGGCAGGGATGATGTCAGCCTCTCATTTGTCCACAGGTTCATCCTTGCATCCGGTTCTCCCGGAAGCTTTGTCCCTTCTTGCGCCACAAGACCGAGGCGGTGTGCCACTACTGTGTACAGATCTTTGTTGAAGATTCCTTCCAATGTGGCCTTGATTCCTCCTGGAAGACGGGCATCAAGGGCAAGGGAGGTCTTCCATGTGGTAGGCATCTTCAGGTGTTTGTCCATGATGGTGGCAGAAGTAGGCGCTGCCGCATCCTGACGGGTAAAGCTGCCTCCATATATCTCGTTTACTATATCCTTTATATTTGTATGGAAGTGAGGACCTGTACCCTCCTTGTTTATATACTGAATCTGGATGGTATTGCTGTTCCCGACGGACGAAACAATCCATACGAATGGGATTCGGCCTGTGAAGATACCTGTACCGCCGCGGAGGATGAGGTTCCTGTTCCCGAGGATATCCCAGTTGAACCCGATGCGAGGGGATACTCCAAGACGGGTGGCAGGCATGTCGTCCGTCCTGAGTCCTTTCATTGTCTGCGAGGCATCGGCAATCGCAGCAAAGTCGAGATTGTTGTTGTTCGGTACGGTAGGATAGAACGGAAGTTCGAACCTTATGCCGGCGGTCAGCTTGAAGCGGTCACTGAACGTGATTTCATCCTGGGCATAGAGAGATGCCTGCATGTACTTGAAACTCGGATATACCTGCTCGAGGCCATCGTTGTTCGGGAAAGTGATGACAAAATTTGATGGTCTTGCGTCAGGATCCTGGAACTGTGCCCAACTGTCGTAGGTATAGTATCCTGTACCACCCTGCATATAGCCGTTCTTCACATCGTTCCATTCGAACTGGAGACCGGCTATGATGTTGTTGATGCCGATATTGTAGCTTATTTCATCTGTGGCTACGACGGTGGAAACCTGCCTGAGGTTTCCGTAGGTGAACGGGTCGAGACCGAATGAGGTCAGGACTGCATTAGGCTTCCCGTTATCTGTCAGATCAGCATCAAGGATATCTACTGTAGGGAACAGGTCTCCGTAGTGGTCCCTGTTTTCGTTCTGGTATGAATAGGTGAGTCGCAGCGTGTTGTTCAGTGCACCATCAAGGAAGCGGGAGTTGAGTTCCAATGCTGCTGATGTGAAGTTCTGATTCTGAGTATATCTTGAACTCTCGAAGAACATGGCATACTGGGATGTTCTCCCGTAATTGTAATAATTGCCCCTGTCAAGGCTCAATGGGCTTGTCGAACTTGATGGCCCTGATGAGTATGCATTTACTGTATGGGAGAACCTGGCGTTGAGCTTGTGGTTCTTGTTGATGTTCCAGTCAATTCTTCCCATGATTTTCCAGTCAGGTGTAGCTACGGAATAGTTCTGGTAGCGTCCCGGATCGTAGTTGTATGTATCCTTGAGATACTGGGCGACGCCGTTTAAGAAGGTTTCGTCAGGACGGGCGACATTTCCTGTCATGCCATTTGTACCGTCTGATGCTACATACCTGTTTCCAGGGGTAGTCTCCGGAGTATATTCCGCATTGAGGAAGAAGAACAGCTTGTCCTTGATTATAGGACCTCCGAGGGTCACGCCTGTAGTGTTGTCGAGAGAGCGGCTCGAGGAAATCTGTCCGTCATCGTCCTTGCTGATACGGTCGCCCTGGAGCTGGTCGCTGTTGTAGTAGTTGTATACGGATGCGTGCCATACGTTGCTTCCGCTCTTGGTTACGGCGTTGATGGATGCCCCGGTGAATCCCGACTGGCGTACATCATACGGAGTGATGTTCACAGACATGAGCTCAAGGGCGTCGAGGGAGATAGGGGAGCCGCCGGCAGGCAGGTTGGAGCCGATACCGAAGGCGTTGTTGAAGGCTGCACCGTCGACAGTCACGTAAGAAGAACGGTAGTTACCTCCTCCTACTGCGAATCCGTTGGATGTCTCGGAAGCCTGCGGAGTGAGTTTCATGATATCGTTCAGCGTCCTGTTCACTGTAGGCATGGCCTCCATCCTGCGCTGGCTGATGGATGTGCTGGCGCCGGAACGCTCGATGTTCATGCCAGAGTCGGTGGCGTCTGCAGTGAAGACCGCAGCTTCGAGGCCGAGGGCCTCTACTTCAAGAGTGTTGTTGATTGAGACTGTCTCTCCAAGCGGGGCATAGACTCCGGTGTTTTCAACTGTCCTGTAGCCGAGGACCTCGATCCTTACCGTGTATGGACCGCCAGGAGTGATGTTGTTGATACGGTAGCTTCCGTTCTTGTCTGAAACAGCCGTAAACTGTGAACCTGAAGGCGTGTGCACCGCGATGATTGCGGCTCCTTGCACAGGACCTTCGCTGTCAAGAATCTTTCCGCTGATAGCGGAAGTCGTCACCTGGGCATTTACCGTAATGGCGGCAAAAATCGCCAGTACAGCAGATGCGATTAGTTTAATTGTTTGACTCATTGTAATATAACTAAAATTAGGTTTGTTTTGACGCTGCAAATATACTATTATTTTCAAAATGCAGAAATTCAGGCAGTTTATTGTAACAATAAATTAAAAAATTACCATGCAGCAAGGGCTGCAGCTGTTTCTTCAAGTTCTTTGTAGAAGCCTTCGCCGAAACGGAATATCAGAGGTTCCCGGAGGAATTCATAGACATGGATGCCCTCCTTTTCGCCTTTCTCGAAGGCGCATCTGCATATCTCCCAGCGGTGAAGGTTCAGGGCTGTCAGTCCGCTGCCGAGGACCGAGACGCGGATGGGGTAGAGCCAGCAGGAGACGGGTTTCCTGAAGTCTCCCTTGCCCCTTATCCAGCATCGTTCCACGGTGCAGTAGCAGTTCCCGTCCCCGTCGAAATTGCTGTAGACGCATTCTTCGCTGCCGGGTACAAGGGGAGTGACAAGGTCCCCGTCGGAGTCCACGACCGAGAAACCGGATTCCTCCACCGTCCTGCGGCCTTCAGGGCTCATAAGGGGAGAATAGTTCCCGTAGTTCTTCCTGAAGGCCGCAGGCTCGCTGTCCCCGAGGGGTGCCCCGCTGTCTCCGGCGACGCAGCATGCTCCCTTGCAGACCGCATAGTCGCAGGCGAAATGCACGGTGAGTATCTCGGAGGAGACGATGCAGTCCCCGATCTGGATTATGGCAGGTCCTTTCATGTCAGTCATTCTTTATAACATATTCTATGGTGCAGCCTTCGTTCAGTTCCGAGAGCACCTTGTTTACGCTTTCGGCCGTTACCCCGGAAATCTTGCCGGCATAGTCCGCATCCAGGCTCTTGCCTGTGGAGACCCTGTCGGAAATCATCCTGGCCCAGACTTCCGGGGAGGACTGCACGGAGGCGTACCTGTCAGACAGCATGGACTTGTACATCTCTACGGCTGAACCGTCAATGCCGTCCCTGACCAGGCCGGATACCGCTGACCTTATCTGGTACAGGCACCGGAAATAGCTCCCCTTTGTGACGGTCGGGGGCAGGGTGGACAGCGGGGCGGGCATGGCCGACACCGATACCGAGTAGCGTTCGTGAGGGAAGGTGGAGAACGAGTCCGTGACTTTCACGCTCATGCCGGTATCTGCCAGGGCCCCGGCTATTGCGTCCTTCAGGGCGAGTGTGACGACCTGGGCGGACATGTAGTCCGTGGAGTTCAACATTATCCTGGAGGAGAACATCACGTCTATGGAGTTCGCCCTTCCGTCGGATACGTAGGTGGACCATCCGGAGACCGGCTGGTACAGGATGGACGGGCGGACTGTGATGTTTTTCCGGACAGGCAGGGAGCCGAGGTACTGTTCCAGGGTTTTCCTGACGTCTATTTCATCCATGTCGCCGATGAGGACCAGTGCCCCGTCATTGGCCTTGGAGAACTGGGCCTTGAAGAACTTTTCGGCACGTTCCGGCAGGTCTGGGTAGAGTCCTGACGCGGATTTGTTGAGGTAGTACCTGTATCCGGGGCACATTATGCTGTCTATTATGGCCAGCCTGGACTGGTATTCCCCGCGGACGGAGGACAGGTTCAGCCGTTCGCACTCCATATAATATTCCCCGGCCTCCCTGTCGGCGGAATACCCCTCCGCTACGGAAAGCAGCGCCTTCATGAGCAGAGGCAGGCGGTAGAACGGGGCGGAGCCGTAGATACGTGTGTCGGAGATGCCTACCCTGGCGTCCATGCTTATGCCTTCAGCTGCGAGCATCCTCCTGAATGTGTCCCCGTCCATGCCGCAGATGTCCCCCCGGAAAAGGAGTCCGGAGTAGAATGCTCCCTCTCCGGCCTTCAGGTCAGGTACGGAGGCTGCACCGCCTCGCAGCACCCATGAATAATGTATGTTGCCGTTTGTCGGCATTTTCTTGTATATGGCCACCATCCCGTTCGAGAAATACCATATCTGTCCGCCGGAGACCTTGCTGTTCCTGGTTTTCCGGACCTTTGCCCTCTGGTGCCCGTCGGCCAGCAGGAGGGTGTCCCCCTGGCTGAATTCCGGGATGATGTTCTCAATTTCAGGTGATCCGGGCATTTCCGGCAGCAGGGAGGAAATGTAGCTGTTCAGGAGACGCAGCCCGGTGGAGTCCGGCAGCCCGGAGGTGAGGAAGAAGTCGGCCTCGTCTTTCGCCGAGACTATCCCGGCCCCGTACAGGAAGGCTGATACGCATTTCTTCACATAGTCACTGTTTTCCCTGGATATGGTCGAGGCCCTTGTGTAGAGGTTCCGGGAGGAGACGGCCTTGGCGTAGGCGTATTCCCCGGGCCTTATCCCGTTCTCTTTCATATCCGACAGGACGGAGTGCATGATGTCTTTCACCCCCGTGGTGTCCCCGGCCTTGCATCCTGCCGATACCGTGTATCTCTCCCTGTCGCCGGAGTCTGAGGTGCAGGCACGGGTGAACCGGATAGAGGAGTATGGGATGCCTTTCTCCCGCATCATCATGGAGATGCGTATGCCGGCGGCGGACCTGAACTCGTCCCAGAACTTCGCGGACACCAGGGAGGCTGCGGAGCCGAGCATGTTCCGCGGCATAACGGGGCCGTAGAATACCATGTTCACGTGGGAAATCCCGCTTGTGGAGTCGCTGCCGGTAAAGAATTCCGGTATCCCCGGGGTGAAGGAATCTCCGGAGCAGGTGCTGTCGGCCGCCTGCTCCTCCGGCTTTCCTGTCCTGTTTACCATGAGGGACAGCAGGTCCATCTTGGTCATGATGGCGTCCTTGTCTACATCCCCGGCTATGATTATGGCCTGGTTGTCGGGACTTCCGGCCCCGTTGTCCCTCCCCGGGCCGCTGGAGGCGGTCTTCAGGGCGATGTCGAAGAGCAGGAGCAGGGTGGAGTCCGTCATCTTGCCGCTCCTCGAGAGGTCCACGTCCCTGAAATGGTACAGTACTGCGTCTTTCCCCGCAGACACATATCCTGTCCTGGGATAGGACACTCCATTGTCCGAGAGGAAGTCCATGGGGCTTCTTCTCCCGGCGGGGAAGTGAGGAAGGGAGTCCAGGCACTTCCTTGCGAAGAGGGTTTCCTCCGCCGCGCCGGCCGAAGTGTCCCTGCCGGTCTTCCGGACGAGGGCGAAGTCCGCGGTCCCGGCCTTGGACGTGTTGGACACTATGTAGTAGGAGAGGCCGCAGCCAAGCCTGCCTGAAGACACTGCAGGGTCGGTCTTCAGGGCCGAGGCCGCATACGACACGAGGCTGCAGGCAAGCGCGGCGACCGGTAACAATATACGTATTATGGTAAATTTCATTAAAAATCCATATTTCTTGTAAAACTAGGCAAAAGTAAAATAAAATTTTCCTATTTTTGCAATGATGTGCTAAATAACGTGAGTCCTGCGGATTCCCCGACTGACGGCCACATGTCTGCCGGACCCGCGTAGTGACGGTTTTACCGGCCAGTATCGGATATACTCAATTTAAATAGGATTATGAAAAAGATCATTCTCATCGCATTATCATTGGCTGTATCGGCAGTGTCTCTTTCTGCCCAGGATATGGCTGCGGCTACGGACGCCTTCAACAACGGGGCTACTGCCCTCAGCATGGGTGACAACCAGGGGGCAATAGACTATTTCAAGCAGGCTCTCCCGCTTGCCGAGGCCTGCGGGGAAGAGGGTGCCGAGATTGTGGCTACCTGCAAGGACCGTATCCCGCGCCTCGTGCTTGCCATAGGAAAGGACTACATCCAGGCTACGGAGTACGACAAGGCCATCCAGCAGCTTCAGGAGGCTGTCAATGCCGGCAAGGAGTATGAGAATGCCGAGGTAGTGGCCGACGCCACCGAACTTATCCCGCAGGTTTATCTCCAGAAGGGGAACACCCTTTTCAAGAGCAAGGATTTCGCCGGTGCCGTGGAGAGCTACGAGAAGTCAGTGGCCATTGACTCCACCAACGGGATGGCCTGCCTGATGCTCGGCCAGGCTCTTGCTGCGGCAGGTAACCTGCCAGGGGCTGAAAACGCATACAAGATGGCCATGAGGAACGGCCAGCAGCAGAATGCAGTGAAGCAGCTCTCCAACACCTACATCAAGCTTTCCGCAGCTTCCCTGAAGGCAAAGGATTACCAGGGTGCCATAGACTACGCCCTCAAGTCCAATGAATATCTCGAGAACGCCACGGCGATGCAGGTGGCCGGACAGGCATCTCTCCAGCTCCAGAAGAATGACGACGCCATCTCGTATTTCGAGAAATACGTGGCCCTTGCGCCTACCGCCAGGAATGTGAACGACATATTCTACTCGATAGCGGTGCTTGCACAGCAGGGCGGGGACAACGCCAAGGCTTGCGGCTACTATCAGAAGATTACTTCCGACCCTAAGTACGGGGAGACTGCAAAGCAGCAGATCGCTGCCCTCAAATGTAACTAAAGTCCCGTGCGAGAATCCGTGAGGGAACTGGAGCTCCTGGCTCCGGCAAGGACAGCTGACATCGGCATCGCGGCTATAGACTGCGGTGCCGATGCCGTGTATATCGCGGGCCCTGAATTTGGGGCGCGGCAGGCCGCCGGGAATTCCATAGATGACATAAGGAGGCTGTGCGCCTATGCCCACAGGTTCGGGGCGAGGATATTCGCGGCCCTGAACACGATAATCTATGCCGACGAGATGGAGAGGGCCTGCGGGATGATGCTCATGCTGCAGGATGCCGGTGTGGATGCCATAATTGTCCAGGACCTCGGGCTGGCGGGAGTGGCCATGCAGAGGGTCCGCGATGTAGATGGCGGCTGCGCCGCGAAACTGTGTGAGGAGGGACTGGAGATACCTCTGCATGCCTCGACCCAGTGTGCCATCCGGACTCCGGAGAAGGCGGCTTTCCTGGAGAGGCTGGGTTTTTCCAGGCTCATCCTGGAACGTGAGCTCAGCCTCGGGCAGATCAGAGCAATCCGGGCTGCCGTGGACTGTGAGCTGGAGTTCTTCGTGCACGGGGCGGTCTGTGTCTGCTACAGCGGACAGTGCTACATCTCGGAGCATATTGCCGGGAGGAGCGCGAACAGGGGCGCCTGCATCCAGGCCTGCCGCTCCCTGTACAATCTCGTGGACGGCGAGGGCAGGAGACTCGTCCAGGACAAGCCCCTGCTTTCCCTGAAGGACTACCGGCTCAAGGACCGTCTCGGGGACCTGGCGGCGGCCGGGATATCATCCTTCAAGGTAGAAGGCCGGCTGAAGAACATATCATACGTCAGGAATGTGGTCAGGGAATATTCCCTGGCGCTCGACAGCCTGGTGGAACGTTTCCCGGAGAAATACTCCAGGGCCTCCTTCGGACGTGTGTCCGGAGGCTTCGTCCCGGATTCCTCAAAGACTTTCAACCGGGGTTATACCGAACTCTGGCTTGACGGGCGGCGCGGCCAGTGGGCCAGCGATACGGCTGCGACGTCCATGGGTGAGCCTATAGGGACAGTGGAGTCGGTGTCTCCGGACGGGACCATGATACGTATCCGTCCGTCAAGGCCCGGACTGAAGCTGAACAACGGGGACGGATTCTGCTTCGTGTCAGGTGGACGGGAGGTGACAGGCTTCCGTGGAGATGTCTGTGAGGGGCTTACCGTCAGGTGCAAGCCTGTCCGGGGGCTCCATGCCGGGGCGGAAATCTACAGGAATTCCGATACCGCCTTCGAGAAGGTCCTCGAGACGGATATGCCGGAAAGGTCGGTGCGTGTGGAGCTCACGGTCACAGTCCAGGACTCCGGAGACGGGTGTATCCTCGTGGTCTCTGCCGTTACGGAAGACGGACGGAGGTGCCGGAAATCTGCCGGAGAGGGTGCGGACCCTGCCAGGAACGTGGAGAACATGAAGAACACCATTGTGGCCCAGCTCTCCAGAAGCAGCGGGCATTATTCGTTTTCAGTCCTGGATTTCCAGGCGGAGAGGCTCCCTTTTCTGCCTGTCTCGGCCGTCAATGCCCTGCGCAGGGACCTGGCGGCGGAACTTGACTCCATGCCTGTCCAGGCCAGGCCCCTTTACCGTAACCCCGGGCAGCGGCTCCGGGTAAAAGGAGGGCCTGATGTACTGGAGACAGTGCCCGGACAGGACAAAGCCATGGAAAGCATGCGCCCGGGGGCAGACAGTTTCGCAGCCGGGAGGACCTTCACCTACAAGGACAATGTCGCCAACCCGGAGACAGGGGAGCTGCTCTCCTCCCTCGGTGCAGCCTCGGTGGAGCCTGCGTATGAGATTGCCGGGCAGAAGGGCGCAGAACTCATGAGGACCAGATACTGTATCCGCTACCAGTTCGGCAGATGTCCTGCACACCATGGCCGGAAGTGGCCGGACCGCCTGTTCCTGGAGAACAACGGGAGGCTTTTCGAGCTGGGGTTCGACTGCCGCAACTGTGAGATGACCGTCTTTACTCCGCTCCGTTCTCCTCAATCTCGAAAGTGATGGACACGTCCCCGAAGTTTTCCGGCCTGTTGTTGTTCGCTGTCAGGTAACGGCTGCTCAGGGAGCCTCTCCATACTATGTCGTCCCTTGTCCGGAAAGGCAGGTCTATCTCTATCCCGTAGCTTTTCGAGGCTACCCTTACGAGGGCTGTGCATTCCCACGAGGTCTGTTTCCCTCCGTCATCCTCTATTATCATGAAGGCGCAGTTGTCCACCTGCTCTGTCCAGTCGGATATGAGCACGGCGTTGAATGGCTGCGGCTTCTCGACCTGGTCCCTCTTGACCACTATCATGAAGTCAGTGACAGAAGGCGAGTACAGCTGCAGCTCGGCCTCGGTGCTGGCGGTGAAATTCTCTACCGAACCGCATTTCACGAAGAACTCCGATGCCCCGGCAAACCAGGAGTCGTAGTTCCTGTTCATGGTAAAGTCCTTGAGAACGAGTGTCTTCACCGTGGCTGTGGCGGTGCCTGTCCCTGCCGGGAGAGGCCCTTCCACTGGTGCTGTCCCCATCCTGCCGTATGCTTTCCCGCTGCCTGACGGGCGGATGACTATGTTCCCTCCTTCTTCCTCCCAGCCGGGATAAAGCTGCCTTATCATGTCGAGGCTCAGGTACCCGTCGTCCGAGTTCCTGTTCACGACCCAGACCGGGGTCTCCATGGCGGTCTGCTCGTCCACTATTACAGTGTCTATCTGCCTGTTCCCGTCCGGGTCCACGGTTATCCGGTAGCCTATGTTTGCGGTGGATTCGTCTTCGGGGTCGAAGGTGATGACCGGGAGTCCGCCGCTTCCGTCCCAGCTTCCGGAAAACGGCCAGTAGACCTGGATGTCGGAAGACGCAAGGGCCCCGAGGTACCTGTCTACATCTTCTTCATCCGTGAAACGTGCCCCTCCTGCGGAGGATTTCGTGCCTGCCTTGGACATGAGGTGGTCCCGGATAAGCTCTGACAGGGGATTTTCATACTTCTGCGCAGCCCTGGTGCCGAGGTGCTCGTCCCCCACCCCGGAGCCCGGGACGGAAAAGAGGTTGGACATGGTGTATTCCTCGTCATAACCGTTCTGTGAGGAGGCCGACACTGCATCATGCACTTCCGTCATGTGCCCCGCCTCCAGGGGCAGTTCTGCAAGCAGTCCGGCGATTTCGGACAGGGGCGGCATCATCTCCTGCTCCTCTGCCTCGGTGTTCATGTCATTCTTTCCGGGGATGGGGTCGATACACCCGCAGACCAGGCTGCCGAGCCCGAGTGATATCCCGATGATGGTAAATGTGCTTCTGTTCATGGCTGCTCTCCTTTTTTTTCTGCAAAGGGAGCGATACCTGTCCGTGTTTCCAAGGATTACACGTTTAATCCGGCTGAAAACGCCTGCACTGCCTTCCACGCCGGGCGGTCTTCCCCGGCTCATCCACGGTCCGTGCTGCCCTGCCCGCTCCCGTCCAGCCGGCCGTCATTGAACACGGGGCGTCTCTGCCGCCTTATCCCGGAGGGGGTCATCCCGAGATGCTGCTTGCAGAATGTGGTGAAGTAGGACATGGCTGAAAAGCCGTTCTCCACGGCAATGGTCATGAGGTCCTTTTCCGTAGTACGCAGTTCCCTGAGTATGACTTCCGCCCTGCGCGCAATGAGCCATTCCCTGGCCGGGCAGGAGAATTCGGCCTTGAATTTCCTCTGGAAGCTGCGGACCGTCATGTTCGCGCGGGATGCGAACTCGCTCACACTCCCGATTTCCTTGTAGTGTTTCAGGACAAATTCCCGGAAAGTGCCGCTCCTGCTGACGATGGGGAAGAAGAGGTTGTAAAGTTCCTCCTTCGGGTAGTAGGCGCGGAGCATCAGGAAAAGTTCCTGCCGCTTTATCTCATGGAACTGCATGCAGCCGAGCCCGTCGGCGAAGCTCTCGCTCAGTTCGGTGAAGAAGTTCTCGATGCGCCTGTTGGCGGTCAGGCTCGGGATTTTTTCCGGGGGGGGGGCAGTTTACCATTGTTCAGGTTCTTGATATCCTGCTGGAGATCAAGAAGGTCGTACCGGCAGCACAGCGGGATGTGCTGGGGGACGGTGCAGGTGAAGAACCGTGAATTTTCCGCAGCCTTGGCGTAGAAGGTTATGTTGTGCGGGAGGAAGAGGATCTGGCTTCCGCCTATTTTCGCATCAGGGAAACTGCCCAAAGCCATCTCTATGGTTCCTGAAACGAGGTACAGCAGGATACCCTTGTTCCTGTTCAGTTCCGGCAGCATATCTGCTTCCTGGAATTGCCACTGACGCAGCAGCGCAGTCTGTTCCGAAGTGAAGTAGCGGCATTCAAGGAAGTCAGATGTGTTCTGGAATGACATCTTCAGGGCAGTTGTTTTATGATTTGCTAAAATACGACAACTACGCCGGCAAGATGGCCCGTTTTCACGACATTCTGTTATGTTTATGCGACAAAATGGTTACGGGCTACCCGCAGTGGCCAAGGACGGGAGAGGGCTCTACGGGGCGTCGAAGAACACGAAGCGGTCGCGTCCAGACAGGTCTTTCCTGACTTCCACGTTTCGGAATCCTGCCCCGCTGAAAAGGCCGCTGACCTCCCTGCCGAGGGCCTCGTTTATCTCTACTGCCCCGAACCCGCCCTTTGCCAGGTGCCGCGAGGCTGTCACGGCTATGGCCCTGTAGAAGACCAGAGGGTCCCTGTCCGGAACGAAGAGGGCGCATCCGGGCTCATGGTCGAGCACATTGCGGTGCATCAGCCTCTTCTCTTTCTCCATCACGTATGGGGGATTGCTCACTATTATGTCGAAGGTGCCTGTCCTGCTCCCGGACAGACTGGCGGATACCTCATCCGCGGGAGCGAGCAGGTCGAGGCGGATAAACTCCGGGGGGCGGCATCCCCGTATATCCTGGGACGAGGCCACCTCCAGTGCGGCTTCCGAGATGTCCGCCCCGGTGACGGCCGAGCCAGGTATGTTGCAGGACAGTGTCCACGCTATACATCCGGAGCCTGTGCAGAGGTCCAGTATGCGCGGGGCCGGGATGCCGGCTGCCCGTCCGATGGCCATCCTGCACAGGAGCTCTGTCTCGGGCCTGGGGATGAGGACCGCCGGCGATACCTTGAATGTGAGCCCGTAGAAGCAGGCCTCTCCCAGGACATACTGCAGTGGCTCTCCGGTACACAGCCTGCCGAGCCTCTCCTCAAGAAGACCGAGTTCCCCGGTGGCTATCTCCCGGTCAGGACAGGTTACGTGAAGATAGCCCGGCACCTGCAGTGTCGAGCTGTACAGCATGACCGTCATGGCCCTGGCTTCCTGCTCCCCGTACATGGGGGTGAGTTTTCCTGTGGAATCCTTTACAAATTCAGCAAGTTGCATCGGCCGGATATTTTTACAGGCCTCCCTCGATTATCTCCGTGAGGAAATCTGTCATATCCATCCCTGCAGCCTTTACCATCTTCGGCACGAGCGACGCGCTGGTCATGCCCGGAATCGTGTTTATCTCCAGGAAATAAAGGTCCTCTCCCGAGAGTATGTAGTCCACCCTGACTACACCCGAGCACCCGAGGCGCGCATAGATCTTCTTCGATGCCTCCTGTATCCGGGCGGTCAGCCCGTCGGACAGGCGGGCAGGGCATATTTCCTCGCTGCAGCCGTTGTATTTGGCGTCGTAGTCAAAGAATTCGTGGTCGGTGACTATTTCTATTACCGGCAGCGCTACCACTTCCTTCCCATTGAAGTACACTGCATCGGTGAGCTCCCTTCCCGGGATGAACTTTTCGGCCAGTATCATCTTCCCTTCGGAGAAGGCTGTCCTCACAGCCTCGTCGAACTCCTCTTCCTTCTTCACTTTCACCACACCGAAGCTGGACCCCCCGTCGGTAGGCTTCACGAACAGCGGGAGGCCGAGCCTGCCGAGGACCTTTTCCTTCAGTCCAGGTACGACTTCCCCTTTCCGGATGAATACGTCATCGGCACATTTTACATAGTCCACGTTGCGCAGGTAGTTCTTGCAGGTGAACTTGTCGAATGTCACTGTGGAGACGAAGGAGCTGCAGCTGCTGAACGGGACCCCGAGCATCTCGAGATATCCCTGCATCAGGCCGTTCTCCCCGGGGGTGCCGTGCTGCATTATGTAGGCATAGTCGAACTTTATCTTCTGTCCGCCGATGCAGACCGAGAAGTCGGTCTTGTCGATTTCGGGCCGTTCCCCCTCGGGGAATATCTCCCTGACCGAATTCTTTTTCCTGCGGGCCACAAGGGACCAGTGCCCGAACCGGGCGAAAATCTCATAGACGTCGTATTTCGAGCCGTCGATGCGGGATGCCGTGAACTCCCCGCTACGGCAGGAAATCACCCATTCCGAAGAGTCGCAGCCATAGATGACCGCAATGGTGCTGTACTTGCTCATTATAATCAGTTGCTCCTAAAATTCGTTCCAAGCTCCGGATACCTGCCCCGGACGGCATTCAGTCGAAGAAGTCGTCCTGGCTGCTCCCGGAACTTGCATCGGCATCGCTGCCGTCGCAGTCCAGGTTGAGGTGCATTCCGGCAGGTGCGATGAACTTCTCTTCACCGGAGATCCCCAGTGTGCCGTCCTTCAGGACCTTGTTCATGAATATTCCCCATATCGGCAGGGCCATGTTGGACCCTCCGCCGAGTGCGAGGGACTCGAAGTGTACCTGCCTGTCCTCGGCCCCGACCCAGATGCCTGCCGTCAGTGCAGGTGTGTAGCCTATGAACCATCCGTCGGACTGGTCGTTGGTGGTCCCGGTCTTCCCGGCAATCTCGCCGGTGAGGTTGTATTTGAAGCGGAGCCTTACCGCGGTGCCGCCTGTCACGACTCCCTGCATCAGGTTAGCCATAAGGTAGGCCGTCTGTTCGCTGATGGCTTCCCGCTTGCTGTTGCTGAACTCGGAGAGGAGGTTCCCCATGTTGTCCTCTATCCTTGTGACGAAAAGCGGCTCGATGTAGACCCCTCTCGAAGGGAAGGTGTTGTATGCCGCGACCATCTCGTAGAGGGAGAGGTCGGCAGGGCCGACGCACAGGGAAGGCACCTCGTCTATGTGGCTCCCTATGCCCATCTTCCTCATCATCTCCGCCATGGCGTGCGGGCCGAACTGTTTCATAAGGTAGGCGGATATGTTGTTGCTGCTCTTGGTCAGTCCCCATTTCAGGGTGACGGTCTGGCCTATCCACTCGTCCCTGTCCGTACTTTTCGGTGTCCAGGTGTCTTCCCCGACGATGAAGGTCTGGGGCACGTTCACAACCTTGTCGCACGGCGACATGCCTTCCTGCATGGCGAGGGTATAGAGGAACGGCTTGATGGTGGAGCCTACCTGCCTCTTCCCCTGGCGGACGTTGTCGTACTTGAAGTACCTGTAGTCCGGGCCGCCCACGTACGCCTTCACGTGACCTGTCTCCGGCTCTATGGCCATGAACCCGGCGCGAAGGTGCGACTTGTAATATTTAATTGAGTCGTCCGGTGTCATGAGGGTGTCTATGTAGCCCTTGCCTTTCCAGGAGAATACCCTCATGCTGGTCTTCTCCCCGAAACTTTTCCGGATTTCCTGCTCCGAGGCCCCGCGGGCCTTCATGATGCGGTACCGGTCGCTCCACCTGCGGGCCTGCGACATCAGCCTGTCGCGGGTAGCCTTGTCCACGTCGTTGGAGAACGGCTTGTTGGTCTTTCTCCGGAGGTCCCTCCAGAAACTGTCCTGAAGGTCGTTCCCGAGATGCTCCCTCACAGCTTCCTCGGCATACTGCTGCATCTTGTAGTTGATGGTCGTGTATATCCGGAGCCCGTCCCTGTCGAGGCTGTAGGATGAGCCGTCGGCCTTCTTGTTCTTGTTCAGCCAGCCGTACAGGTCGTCGTCCGCCCACAGGAGCGAGTCGACCCTGTAGTCTTCATAGACGCTGTAGGAGGAACGTTCGGGCTTCTTCGCGTTCATTGTGCGCCTGAGCATGTCCCTGAAGTACGGGGCGAGCCCGGCGTTGTGGTCCTGCACCTGGTAGGCCAGGACTATAGGCAGGGCGCTTATGGAGTCGGCCTCATGTTCCGTCAGATAGCCGGCCCTGGCCATCTGACGGAGGACGAAGTTCCTCCTGCCGAGGGCCTTGTCCGGGTTGAGGGCCGGATTGTACCGGGTAGGCTTGTTGACCATCCCGACGAGCATCGCGCTTTCCTCCGCCGTGAGTTCGGAAGGGTTCTTCGAGAAGAAGGTCTGGGAGGCGGTCTTGATGCCGTAGGCGTTGCTGCCGAAGAATACGGCGTTCATGTACATCGTCAGGATTTCATTCTTGGTATAGTTCCTTTCCAGCTTCACGGCCGTTATCCATTCCTTGAGCTTTATCCACACCATCTTCATCTGTCTCGCCCCGGGGAAGCTGCTGCTGACTTCCTCCCTCGGGTAGAGGGTCTTCGCGAGCTGCTGGGTTATGGTGCTTCCTCCGCCCTGGCTCGAGTCGCTCATCATGAGTGTCTTGACAAGTACCCTCGCAAGGCTCCTGAAGTCGATGCCGGAGTGGGAGTAGAAACGTACGTCTTCAGTGGCCACGGCCGCTTCAATCAGGTATGGGGACAGCTCCTCGTAGCTTACGTAGGAACGGTTCTCTATATGGAACGTGGTAAGGATTTCCCCGTCCTCCGCTATCACCTGGGTGGCAAGCTTGCTTTCAGGATTCTCCAGTTCCTCGAAGGAAGGTATGTCGGCGAACGCCCATACTGCCAGTATCAGGAGCATGACGCAGGCTATCGGCACCAGCAGGAGTATCCAGAACCATTTTATTATCCTTTTTTTCGTAATATCTTTCATTCCGGAAATTATTTCTTGTGATTGTAACGGATTGCAAAAATAGCAATAAAATTCAGATACCGTCTATCGGCCGGGAATTTTCCCCGATATGGCTTTCCCGGGACTGCCTGACGGAATTTTCCCTCCGGAAGTTCCGCCGGAGCCCCTGCAGGGGAGGTAAAGTCGGCTTCTTGTCAATTAAATTTGAAAATTACTCTGATTCTCACTTACTTTGCAGGCTGGTTGCCCGGGGCAGCCTGTACCGGGAAGGGAAACAGGGCGGCGCAGGGGCTGTGGCCCGGCAGGCAGGTGCGGTTTACGGGACTGTACGGTGACACCCGGGCAGAATAAAAGGATAAGCTGTTATAGTATGAAGGATAATCTAGTTATCGTCGAGTCGCCGGAAAAGGCCAGGACCATCCAGAAATTCCTGGGGGATGATTTCAATGTCAAGTCGAGCAAGGGACATATCCGTGACCTTAACAAGAGCAAGCTCAGCATAGACATAGAGCACGGGTTCAAGCCTGAATACGAGATTCCGGATGACAAGAAGGCGATTGTGGCGGAGCTGAAGAAAGCCGCCCGGGAGGCGTCCGTGGTGTGGCTCGCATCCGATGAGGACCGTGAGGGTGAGGCAATCTCGTGGCATCTGTACGAGACTCTCGGCCTGAAGAAGGAGAATACCCGCAGGATAGTCTTCCATGAGATAACGAACGATGCCATACAGAACGCTATAAGGAACCCGAGGGACATAGACATGAACCTGGTGGACGCCCAGCAGGCCAGGCGGGTGCTCGACAGGCTTGTAGGCTTCGAGCTTTCGCCTATACTGTGGAGGAAGATTCAGCCGAAGCTTTCCGCCGGCAGGGTGCAGTCTGTCGCGCTCAGGCTTGTCGTGGACAGGGAGAAGGAGATAATCGGCTTCAGGAAGGAGAGGTATTTCAGGACGGAGGCCGTTTTCCATCCGGAGAGCCTTCCGGGGAACGTGACGGTGCGGGCCGTGCTGGACAAGAGGTTCGGTACGGACGAGCAGGCACGGCAGTTCCTGGAGGGATGCGCCTTGTCGGAGTTCTCGATAACGGACATAGAGAAGAAGGAGGGCACCAGGTCGCCTGCGGCCCCGTTCACGACGTCGACCCTCCAGCAGGAGGCGGCGAAGCGGCTGCATTTCTCTGTCAGCCAGACCATGAGCATAGCCCAGACCCTGTATGAGTCCGGTTACATCACCTATATGCGTACAGACTCCACCAACCTGTCCTCCCTGGCTATAAACAAGACAAAGGAATACATCCTCGGCAATTTCGGTGAAAAGTACTCGAGGCCGCGGCAGTACAAGACCAGGAGCAAGGGGGCCCAGGAAGCCCATGAGGCCATCCGCCCTACGTTCATCAGCAATACCTCCATTCCCGGGACCCCGCAGGAGAAGAGGCTGTACGACCTTATCTGGAAGAGGACGGTAGCTTCCCAGATGTCCGATGCCGGTATCCTGAAGACCGACATCACCGTTTCGGGGAGCCGGGTCAGTGAGAAGTTCTCCGCACAGTCCACGGAAATACTGTTCGACGGCTTCCTGAAGCTGTACAACACCATGGACAGCGACGAGGGTGCGGACAGGGAGGACGTGATCCTTCCGGAGCTGAACACGGGAGAAAGGATGGAGCCCCGCGAGATATCGGCCGTGTGCAAGTTCACTGCACCGCCGGCAAGGTATTCCCAGGGTACTCTTGTCAAGAAGATGGAGGAGCTCGGGATAGGGCGGCCTTCCACATACGTCCCGACAATCTCCACCCTTACCAAGGGCAGGGGCTACCTTGTCGAGGGCAACAAGGAGGGCGAGAAGACAATGGTCACCGACTATGTGCTGAAGGGCGGCACCATAGTCCCTGTGGAGCGCATGGAGACCACGGGAGCGGAGAAAGGGCGGCTCTTCCCGCAGGAGATAGGGATGATAGTCACGGATTTCCTGGTGGACAAGTTCAGGACCATCCTTGACTATGACTTCACCGCCAATGTGGAGAAGGAGTTCGACCAGGTGGCCGCGGGGGACATGAAGTGGGAAAGCCTCATATCGTCTTTCTACGCCCCGTTCCATGAAAAGGTGGAGGAGACCCTGAACAACAGGGAATACGGACATGTGAGCAAGGAGCTCGGCGTGGACCCTTCCGATGGCCAGCCGGTGGTGGCGAAGTACGGGCAGTACGGGCCTTACATCCAGAAGGGGGAGGGTGAGAACCGCCAGTTCGCCAGCCTTGCCCCGGGGCAGCTCATAGAGAGCATCACCCTTGAAGAGGCCCTGAAGCTCTTCAGCCTGCCGCGTGTGGTAGGCCAGTACGAGGGTGTGGACGTGATAGCCACCAAGGGCCGTTTCGGGCCTTACCTGAAGTACGGGGACAGGAACATATCCCTTCCGAAGGGGACCGACCCGGTACGTGTGGACCTTGCCAGGTGCATAGAGATTATCTGCCAGGCCGGGAGCAAGCCGGAGAAGCAGGTCATTTCGGACTTCAAGGACAGCGGCATACAGGTGATTGCAGGCAACTACGGGCCTTATATCAAGTTCTCCGGGAACAATTACCGCATACCGAAAGGCACCGACGCCGCAGCAATGACCGAGGACGACTGCAAGAAGATAATAGAGGAAGGAGCACCGACATCCCGGTCCCGGCGCAAAAGAAAGTAATCCCCGGTTATAATTCGGTCCCATTACACGGTGCCGGATTATAATTCGTAACATTTTCTTGCTTTTATCGGCATTTTTGTTGCCTTTCTTCAAAATTTTATTATAACTTCGTGTCCGGAAACCGTCGTATGCCTCTGCGGAGCCGGCTTACGGCCTGTGTGCTGCATGGCGGAAGTACGGCGACTTGGGATCAGGATGACCGGATTTCGGGGGAGTCCTTTAAAACATGTGGTTCGACGAATCCTTCGGCGCCGGGTATAAGGGTATGGTAATTCGTCGGACCGAGGTTATGAAAGAAATGCAAAGTTATCACATCGACCAGATTGACCAGAAGATCCTGTCCTTCCTCGTCAAGAATGCAAGGATGCCCTTCCTGGAGATTGCGCGCGAGTGCGGGGTTTCCGGCGCGGCAATCCACCAGAGGGTGAAGCGGCTCGAGGCGAACGGGGTCATCACTGGTTCAAGGCTTCTCGTGAAGCCGCAGGCGCTCGGCCTCAATGTCTGTGCATACGTCAGTGTCTCCCTGACGGAATCGAACAAGTATCCGGAGGTCATAGAGTCATTCAAGAAGATTTCAGAGATTGTGGAGTGCCACTTCGTGACAGGAAAGTACGCCCTTCTGCTGAAGGTATACTGTTTCAACCACGACCACCTCATGGAGATACTGGTGAACACCATACAGAAAATCCCGTATGTCCAGTCCACGGAGACCCAGATTTCACTCGACCAGGCCATAGAACGCCAGGTGTGGGTCAAGGAATACCAGAACACCAGCTTTTCGGCCAACGCAAGGCGGCAGCAGGAAGGCAAGGACGAATAGGACGGCGCAGGGCCGGGCCCCGGTGTATCCCGGGCATCTGGCTCCGCATGCCGTACGCGGCTTCACTTCAGGAGCAGTTCCGCGATGCCCATGTCTTCGGGCGTAGTTATCTTTATGTTGTATTTTTCGCCGGTGCAGTACAATATCTTTTCCCCGTGTCTCTCGACCACGGAGGCGTCGTCCGTCAATTCCGTGCTGTACGGCATCGAATAGGCTTCCTTGAGTATTTCCGAGTGGAAGACCTGCGGGGTCTGGGCCCCGAAAAGCCGGGTCCTGTCCGCGGTTTCCCCGGGTATCGCTTCATAGATGCCCGCCTGCGGGCCGCTGGCTTTCTTCAGGACCTTCACCGTGTCCACGAGGGGTATTACAGGTACCACGGCCGGGAAGGTGTCGGCGAGGCTGAAAAGCCGTCTTGCCATGCCTTCCGAAAGGAGTGGCCTCACTCCGTCGTGCACTGCCGCCGTCACCCCGTCCGGGACTTTCCCGAGGGCGTTCTTCACAGAGTGGAAGCGGGTTATCCCTCCCGCGGTTATGACCTGCCGGCAGACAAGGTTCTTCCGGTAGCAGTAGCTTTTCCAGTAGTCTATCCATTCT
>JADIMQ010000107.1 GCA_017694655.1 Candidatus Cryptobacteroides merdigallinarum | reverse complement strand
CCCTTCCCTTCCGTCACGAAAAGAGGCGAGCCCGGAAGGACTTTTCCCCTGCCTGACAGATACTCCGCTATCGGACCGTACGCCTCGTCGGTAAGCACCACAAAGTCGTCCTTGCCATAAGCCCCCTTCCTCCATACCTTCACTATCCTGACGTTCCTCCTGTAGGATATGTCGCCGGCGTCAAGCCTGGACACTTCTATCGTCCTCAGTCCGTTTCGCAGCATCAGGTTTATAATAGCGTAGTCCCTGAGGCCCCTCTTTCTCGCATACTCGAGCAGTCCGGCCCTCTCGTCCCTGTCAAGATGCATCTTTACAAATCCGATTTTCCTGTATCCAGGAGACTTCACCCCCGAAACTATGTTCGTGGAGATACCCCTAGACTCAAGCCAGGCGAAAAACCTCCGGACGGCAACAGTATAGGACATCATCGTCCTCGCGGAATACCCGTTCTCGGACATGTCGCCTATGTATGCGACAATGTCCGCCCTTCGGAGCTCATCCATCTTTCTCCCGGTTGAACGGCACCAGCCGAAAAACCGCCTTATCTCCCATCCGTATGCCCGCCGGCTCGTCTCCATCACCTGCTGGTCCGAAAGGAACGCATCCACCACGGCATCGATGCCGTCAAGGCCATCCGCCGCCATTCCGCAGTCACCGGAGTCAGTCGAGATAACCGAGCTACCTCCAGTAATCAAGTTGTTTTCGCTACTCATCGCTCAAAACACTCTCTGCAAGGCATTGCAAAGATAATTATTTTATAAATATATATTATAATTATATTCTTTTGTTCATAAATTATACTCTTACCCATCAGTGGACAAGAGCCTTGTGTTCACCTTCGGCAAACGAATAGAAACCGTCATCTGTGACTATTATATGGTCGAGAAGGTTTATATCGAACAGCTCAAGGGCCTTCTTGAGGCGCTCGGTCTGCCTGATATCGGAACTGCTTGGCATCCGGCCGCCGCCCGGATGGTTGTGCGCCATGATGACGGACACGGCATTCGCTATGAGACATGACTTGACGATGCGCCTGACATCCAATATGCAGGAAGTAAGACCGCCCTTCGTAATGCTCTCCTTCGCTATCACATGGTTCGCCGAATCAAGCAGAATAATCCAGCACTCCTCGTGATCGAGGAACCTCAGTTCCGGCGAAATCACGGCATACGCATCCGCCGATGACCTGACGGCAGCGACATCGTCCGCCTGGCACCGGCAGACCTCCAGACAGATTTCCTTCAGAGCGTTCAATTTTCCCGAATCCTCAATAAGCAGCAGTTCCTCCTTCGAACGGGTAAGGAGTTCCCTTGCAGATACATTCCCGGACACACTTATTCCGAGAATCCTGAGATTTTCCACATCCATAACATGAATAATCAATATGCCTGGAGGGGCGTTTAACTTTGTGCCTTAATTCCTTCTGCTGGATGACGATATCCAGCAGATGAATTACGGCACATGGTACAACGCTTATGGCACCGGAGAGGGATACCGGGAAAAATGCGCACCGCAGCCTGCGGCTGCGATGTTTTACCCGGAGGAAGTCTGTCGCAGGTGCGTGGAGCAGGCACAGGAGAAAGCTCCACGATACCGTCACGGCAGCATGGAGCATGAAAAAGAAAAAAACGGGATCATGGTCCCGTATATCGTTATGTGCAGATATATTGTTCCAATGAAATCGCCCGGCAACAAAGAACGTGGAGCGCATCACGTCCCTGCAAGAGGCTCTGGAAAGCCCGATAAGGAGATACGCGACGCACTCCACGAGTATGTTGAACTTCAAAAGCCAACGATACACGCAGAATGTGTCATGCCCCGACTCCTTAGCTAAAAATTTCCAGATTTCTTGCAGGTCAACCGGCAAAACACAAACGTGTCAAATATGTACGACGGAATGACATTGGCGTACAATGCCCGTCCGCCGGTGCAAATATAGCGATTTTCGTGATTAACTTGATTATCTTAATTATCTCGATTACTTAATTGTGCCAGCATACCGTCCGGACCATTGACGAAATACAGCAACTCCGGGCAATATGTTGCCACATTTTTCATTTCTATCCGCCTTAAATTCATCCAATGGAACACTTTGTCATGCTATAGGGAGAAGGCATTTATTGGGCAATCTCCAGTTTCATATGTTTCCGTTAACAGTCTATATCTTCCAGTTATTTTGTAATTTTGTATTCAATTAAAGTCACAGATTTGCCAGATGGAAATAAATACATTGGATGACATAAATCGGTTAATGGCTGACGCCGAAACAGATTCGGTCGAGTTCAAAGAAACCACCGGACAGTTGGAACGGGGAATGGAGACACTCTGTGCATTTTTGAATGGAAACGGAGGAACTGTATTGTTCGGCATAAACGACAAAAAGATAATCATTGGTCAGGAGGTGGCAGACACTACCAAACGGAACATTGCTGATGCCATCAGCCGTTTGGAGCCTACGCCGACAGTGCAGATATCCTATGTTCCCATACCTGGCAAGGAAAAGAAAATCATTGCCCTTCATGTGGAAGATGCAAGGTTCGACCGTCCGTTCAGTTACAAAGGACGGGCTTATATGCGTGTTGAAAGCGTGACGACCATCATGCCGCAGCCCACCTATGAGAAACTGCTGTTACAGCGGGATGGTGGGAAATACCGCTGGGAACAATTTGAAAACGAGGATTTGACCTTGCAGGACATAGACGGCAATGAGGTGCTGAAGACAGTAAGGCTCGGTATCGAATGCGGGCGTCTGCCGGAAGACACCGGCAATGACATTCCTGTCATACTGGAGAAATTCGGACTTATGCACAACGGCGTACTGAACCATGCCGCAGCCGTATTGTTCGGGAAACATGAAAAAATGGAATATCCCCAATGCCTCTTAAGGCTTGCCCGATTCAGAGGCACGGACAAGACGGTATTTATGGACAACCAGCGGATATATGGGAATCTGTTTCAATTGCTCAGTGCGGCAATGACATTCATTTTCAAGCACCTTTCCTTGTCCGGGACCACCGACACTCTGGAACGGGAAGAACATCTGACCATCCCTTACAAAGCAATACGAGAAGGCGTATTGAACGCATTGGCTCACAGGTCTTACAGGGATGCAGGGGGCTCCATCGGCATAGCCATCTATGACGACCGTGTGGAGATAGAGAATCCCGGAATGTTTCCTTCAAATTGGAATTTGGAAAAAATAATGACAGAGCACGAATCCAAACCTCAAAATCCATTGATAGCAACTGTTCTATACAAAAGAAAAGTATTAGAAAGTTGGGGGCGCGGTATTGGTTTGATGATTTCAGAGTGCCGTAAGGCAGGTTTGCCTGAACCGGAATATAAAACGGATGCCGGCAGTGTAAGACTTATTTTCAGATATGAGTCCATCAACCGACCAGGCACCGATCAGGCACCGACCAAGTACCGACCAAGTACCGACCAAGTATGCGCACTTGTAAAAACACTTGAGGATAAGGAACTTTCAGTAAAAGAACTAATGGAGGAATTAGGATTGAACCATCGTCCGACATTCCGGTCCAACTATCTGCATCCGGCATTGAATGAAGGCTTTGTTGTCCCTATTTATCCGGAACAGCCGAGCCATCCTAAACAAAAGTACCGCTTAACAGACAAAGGCAAGGATTTATTAAAACAACGGTAGGCATAAAGTGATGAAAAAAGCGGAAGAACATCCAAAAGCAATGTCTTTCCGCTTTTCATTTATTTCAAGTCAATGATGTCCGTTTTACCCTGCGACTCTGCGGAAAAGTAAATGAGAAGCCCTATGCAATTATGACCAATTCCCATGAACCAAAAATGTGTATTTTCTATACAATTGTCTATATAAACAATTCACATAATGAATAACGAAAGGATCATACCATTGGAAGCCGAAATAGAGAGTTTCAAACATTATTTCGCGAATTGCAGACGAAGCATATTGTCGGCGCCTTTCGGAGAAGGCAAAAGTTTCTTCCTGAATGAATTTCGGCAGGCAATTTCCGGAGAATATGACATTGTAACATTATATCCGACCAATTATCAGGTATGTGACGACAAAGATATATTGGAGTACATTAAAAGAGACATATTATTGGGCATCCTTGCTTTGGATGATTCCATACTTCAATCTTTTACCAAACCCAATATCCAGATTCTAAAGGAAGTCATTTCCAAAAACAGTGATGATATAATAGATTGTATTCCTGATATAAGCATTGGCATTTTCGGTAATGGGATCCAGTTTTCACCTAAGGCTGTTGCAAAAACGATAAAAAATATATTTAACCAGTATAAATCATTCAGAATATCAAACAGAAACATACTGAATAAATACCTGAATGAATTTGAGAATGAGAAAGGAACAATATATGAATTTGACCCGATTTCCCGTCTGATTTGCGATTTAGTTAATAGACGAAAAGAAAGCGGCCGAAAGATTGCATTAGTGATAGAAGACCTTGACAGGATAGACCCAGGGCATATTTTCAGGATACTGAACATATTTTCAGCCCATTTTTCCCAATGGGACGGATATGATGACGGTAGAACCAACAAGTTCGGTTTTGACAAGATACTGATTGTATGTGACTACGATAACATTGAAAATATATATCATCACCTCTATGGCGAAAAGACCGATTTTGACGGCTATATCAGCAAATTCTCGTCAGGAAAAGTTTTCAGATATTCCTTGCGGAACAAGATGCAGGAATATCTGAAAGACTGTATCAATAAATATCTTAATAGTGACATAATAGCCAATCTCCTTGCCTCTGAAATAATGACATTGTCGGAACGGAAAGACCGTGGATATATGTATAATTTGCGTAAGATTGTTGAAAGGATTGATTTTTGCCCTAAGTCTGTCATAACGGATGGACTATATTTTACAGTAAAAGAAAGTAATCAACATCTTCAAATACCAGAATCGGCTCCAATGCTTTTGTTCATTGCAATCTGCAAGCAATTTGATATTGACTATGGAGCATGGATAACAAAACCGGATGTAAATGAAACGGACAGATTCCCAATTGAGTTATATAAAATGCTTCAATTATTTATATTAATGAATCATTCATCAGAGGTCTATTATGATGATGGGCATTATTACATACCGACAGTGCCTTATATGTATATGCATTTTGACCATACAGCAATAGAGTTAATCGTTAAAAACAATATAATAATAGATATAAGAAATCCTGATGGTCGCTTATTTGGGATTCGATCTAACAATTACCCTAATATAATAGAATTGATAAAGTCATACGATAAGTATGTCAATAATTAGAATATTCGAGCCGACGCCCCGGCTCATATCCTGCCTGGCCTGCATTAGGACTCTGATATGCAGACCGAGAAACATGACAAGTCAATTGCGGACCGGCTCAAGAGCATGCGTAAACTTGTATCCGCATTTTGATATGGTCTGACTAAATTTCGCCACATCTGCGTCAAAAGGCACTCCTGCTGCAAGGTCCTCCAAACAGTGAAATCCAGTGACTGGATTATATGTTGGGCCGATGGAGTCTGCAAGCATAAAAACATTAAGGACAAGATACGATCCGCATCGGATAGAACCCAGAGGATGTCACTCTATATACTCGTCTTCTCCCGACAGGATCTCATCCGGCGCCACCTCTTCCACTATGCCGTCCGTGCCATCATCCGGACAATGGCTGCCGGAAAACCCGGATTTGCCGCCGGCGGCAGGAGCGTCCGTCCCGGAGTTGCCTATGCCATGGGCATCCATTATGTTCTGGATGTCCGCCTGTATCCTGTGATAATTGTCGTTTATTGTCTTCTGGATATGCTGCCTGATGTATTCCTCCGCAAAGGATTCAAGGTATTCCCTCCTGTCCTTCTCCGAAAGGCCGGCCAGGACCCTGTCGATATCCGACTGCGTTATTGCATCATGCACGCCTATCCCGTTGAGCCTCCCGACGGCATACCTCTCAAGTGCCTCCCTCCTCATGTCTCCCTCGAGTATCCGCCTTCTGATTGCGGACTCCCCGAACGATGTCATCCGCGGGAGATCCCTGCTCCTTGACTTCCTGAACCGCTCCGCCTTCCTGTCGACAATTATCTCGCCGCAGAAGAACTTCTTGTCAATCTTAGTGGAGAAGTTGTCGGCGATCTTGCCGAAGAATGTACCCTGCGAGAGCGTCTCGATCTTGCTTACGGGCATTATGTCCTCCTGCGAGAAGGACAGCTGGATGCTCTCGCTGTCCTCCCCGAGCGTCTGGCTCCTGTGCTCCCTGAATTCCCGACCGAACGAAGCGGAGAGGTCCTTCGCCGTCTGGCCGTTGACCTGCCCGGATATGATGTTGCCGACAGTGTTGAAAATGACATTCGCATACTTCTCCCCGTAGTCCCGGATGAACTGGCTCTTGTCCTGCCCTCCGAGGATAGTGGCGACCTTGTTCGACCGCGCCGTCGCGATGAAGTTGTCGAGACCCTTTATGTTGACGGTAGGCGCCTCGTCAAGCATGATTGCGCTCTTCAGCTTTCCCGGATGGTTGACGAGCTTCATGAGCCTTGAGAACAGCAGGGCGAGCGCAGCACCGTAGGTCGCCTGGTTGTCGGGGTCGTTGCTCACGCAGACGATCTTCGGGTCGTCAGGGTTGTTGATGTCGAGAGTGAAGTCGTCACCAGAGAGCACCCAGTACAGCGGAGGCGTCGACATCCCAGCTACAGGCACCGTCGCCGAGTTCGTCTGGCCGGCGAGCTGCTCGTTGGCCTGCTTCTGCAACGCCTCCCGGAACGAGGCCACCTTCGTCTTTATCTCCGGATACATGCTTATAAGCTCGATCACATGCTCGGCCGGACGGCACATCAGCTCCACAAGATGGGGGAACGAGCAGTAGCGCCCGCCGTCATAGGTCCAGAGGAACGACACGCAGCAGTCGACAAAGAGCTGCGCAGACTGCGTGAAGAAGTCCTTCCTGTCAGTCTCGGCAAGGTTCTTCATGATGATGTCCGCTATCTCGGTGCAGTCGGTAAGGCTCTTTATATACTTCGGATTAAGCGGGTTGGTCCTGAGGGAATACCGTGGATCCCCGAAGTTGACCACACAGAACCTCGGCGTCTTCATGCCGAGTCCGGCATACCTTCCTCTGTTCTGCTCGTAGAAGTTGTAGACATCATGCGTAAGCGCCGGATACTTGAAGTCATACACGAACATCGTGTACCCCTTGGAGATCATCTGTTCCATGAACGGGAGGTATACCGAGTACGACTTGCCCGACCCGGGCGTCCCCAGGATGAGCACGGCCCGGTAGCAGTTCACAAAATTCAGCCAGCCCCTCCTGTCCCTGCCCCTGTACCGGTACCTTATCGGTATATTCACGGAATCCGGCGTGTCAATGCGCTCCTCGCACTGCTCGAATGTCTCCCTCATGTCGTTCTTCCGCCCACGGAATCCGCCTGCCTTCTGGACCGCCATGGCCACGCCGAACACTATGGCGACATATCCGGCAAGGGAAGCTGCCACATACACGGCACTGCTGCCGAACGGCAGGAAATACATGAGCAGGCCGGAGACCGTCACCGCCGAAATCTGCCACCACTTCGCCTCCTTGCCCCGGCCGTGCCTGACGATGACAGTCATCACGCTCATCAGCAGAGCGAAGCACTTCGTATAATACGGGCTGTCGAAGAAGCCTCCGCCGCGGAACTTGAGGAACATCTTCACAACCACAGGATGCGACAGGCCCAGCGACTCCCACAGCGGATAGGCATAGTAGTACAGATGCATCATGAGGAGCATCGCACCCACGAACATGAACGCATAGTATGCCTTCTCGGACTCCGGTCTGATCGGCATGACGCATCAGTTCTTTATTCCGTCAGTGCGGATGTCCATCCTCAATGCGCATCCTCCTTCCCGAGCAGAATCCATGTGGTCTGCGGCACTTTCGCACATTCTCTCGAACCCGCTCATCCACGACACCCTCTTCTCCTCCGGCAAGGACGCGTACTTCTTGGCCAGCGACATCCCGGCGAGCTCCAGCAGCCTGTCATCCGATGCGATCATGAGCATAAGCAACCCGACGGAGCCTGAATCATATCCTACAGTGAAATCGTCCGGACGCCCCGTCTTCCTCACGGAAAGCGTCAGGCTCCGGTTTTCCTCGCCCGAAGCGAGCCAGTCGGAGATCTGCCTCATAAGCCTTTCAATATCTTTCCTTTCCATATCCAGTAACCTTTATCGTTTCCTTTTCTTTCTTTTCCTCGGAATGATCTCCTGCTGCCCGGTCCCGTTACCGGCTTGTCCGGTGTACAGGACCGCCGCCAGCCATGACTTCAGGGAATCCGATGCCCCTTCGCCGCAGTCCGGCACATGACCCCTTGCCTCCAGTCCGCGGTCATGTGCCCCGCCCTCCCCGCCTCCACAGGCAGAGAACGACGCAAGGAGCGATGATGCAAGCGTCCTTGACACTTCAGAACAGCGGAAGGCGCACATGGAACGGTGGTCTATCAGGGTGGCTCCTCTGGGTGTGCCTGTGGAGTCCCTATAGACAGCCACGTCAACATGATGCCGCCCAAGTGCAGCCGTCACCTCCGCCGGTCCGGCGGATGACCTTAACGTTTCTGCAAGAAGGACGCGCAGGCCATGGCGTTCAGCCGACAAATCCTGCTCCATGCTGTGCCGCATCCTCTCAAGAATTCTCCCATAGACATCGTATCCGAAATGGGCATCGCTTACCGACGCTGTGCACGGCTTCCCGGAAGCGTCAAGCCCCTGAAAGGACAGCCTTGCATCCATGCTTCTCCTGTCAAGGCCTTCCTGCACCCTAACCCCGTGCGCCCTGAGTATCTCGGAGAACTGGCGTTCAGTGGTGAATCGGTAGGACAGCGAATGCTCTATGCAGCGGGAAATCGCCCCAATGACATTTCCCGTACCCTGATCGAACACCGGGACGGTCTGGCCGCAGACCTTGCGCCCGCTCACCGGAATCCCCTTCGTGTAGCGGTACCTGCCTGCCAGCCCCTCGACCAGCCTGTCACATTTCCTTTTCTCGAAGTAGTCGGGTATCTTCCTGCCGTTCTCGTCCGCCCTTATGGAGACAACATGATAATGCGTTCGGCCTATGTCGTCATGCCTGAACACGACCCAGGGCTGCCTCCCGTATCCGAGCCCGTTCATCAGTTCCGCCACAAAATGCGGGATGTCGCATTCTGTAATCGAGTCGTCCGGGCTCGGGTTGACTGACATCTGGAACGACAGGTGGCGTATGTCCCTCAGCATCCCTCGCTCCCTAATCTCGAATGTCGGGACGATGCCGTCAATTCCTCTCATGTCCATGTTGGCCGTGCACAGCACCGACGCGACCCCGCGCCGGACCTTGTCCATATTGTAGCGCAGGGTGCCCGCCATTGCGGGGCCGGACCGGTGTATCTCCACTATCATATACTCTGGAGCGGTATGGTCCTGCCCGCCAGCTCCATGACCGTGTCCTCCTGCCATCTCCTGTCCATGACACACAGGACCATGGCCTGGATTTCAGCATCGGGACGTCCTCTCCCTCCGGAATTTCCCATTCCAAGGCTAAGCAGTCCGGTCACAAAGATTTCTGTGCCGACAGAAAGTCGGTCAAGCAGCGAGCGGCTGCCTGCAAGCACCCTGAAGTCGAACGAGGACCGGGTCTTGTCCCTCGGGGAGTTCTCCGCCCGCACGGTGAACAACAGACGGTCTCGGCCCTCCACCCTGACAACCTTCGGGCGGTCTATGACCTGTCCTATTACCGTGATCTCCAGCATACGTCCAAGCGATTTAAGTCAATGAGGCAAGCAGATCAGTCGGCATAGTCATCCTCCGCTCCGGAGAGCTCGTCCACCATGTCCCGTATCTCATGAAGAAGACGTATCAGTTCCTTTGTCATGGAATTCAGCCGGTCAGCCCTCCTCATCACCAGATTCCGTACCCTTCCGTCGTCAATATTGTGCATCATGGCGTTAAGGACTGTCACTGTCTGGTTGTAGTTTGCCGCCACGCCCCTCACCTGCTGGGTCAGCACCTTCATCTCAGGACCCAGCCACTCCGGGACGAACGGGTCCGCTCCCGGCCGGCATCCGCGGTGTCTTGGCAGGTCGCGTGTCAGCATAGCGGTCACATACCTTGTCATGGAACGGTATCCGGCGACGGCACAGTTCCTCCTGGCTATTTCCATATCCGTTGCTGTGAGCCTCACATGAAGATCCTTCGACTTCTTCTGGCTCTCGTCTTTCCATGGCCCCATTTCCTTTCTTCTTTATAATTTGTCAATCAGGACTGCGACTCCGGAGCGGGCCATCCCCTCCGCCATGCGCGGCAAGGAGGACCGAGCCCCCGAGGGCACCGTCAATGTGAAGCACGAAAGTGGTACACATTGACACTCCTTGCATGGCATTACGGAATAGATATTCCTTCCATGCCATATCGGCGCAAAGATACAAAAAACTTAAAAATGTCAAATAATTTTATTTTCTTTGCACAAATTCATTATCTTTTTGTGTCATGGGAAGGAATCCAGCAAAAGAGCGGCCAGACGAAGAGGCCAGGTCCATCATAGCCGGAGGCAGCTTCATACGGGCAAGCTACAGACTTTCCCCGCTGAGCGAAGACATCAAGAACGCAATCATAGCCCTGTTCCAGTTCGTCCCGGAGGGCCAGAGGATGAGCGGTCCGGTCAGTGTGGACGCCATCGACGGGATGGCAACCATCCACACCGGGTATGGTGACGTGTGCATCACAAGGATGGAGCACCCCGTGAACAGGAAGCTGCAGACGAAATACATATTCACCGTACCGATGCAGTTCTTCATAAAGGGAAGACGGACAGACGGCAGATTCTACAGGGAGGTGGAAAAGGCACTTCTCGGCCTTGCGGAATGCAGGTTTACATTCGTCGATTCCCAGGACGGCATGAGGCATACCACCAATACGGGAATCATCAACGACCCCGAGACTCTGTCCCCTCTGAAAGGCGGTGACGGAAGGAACTCCATCGTCACATTCTCCATGACCAAGTCAATGATCGAGATAATGTTCAACTCCACATTCGGATTCCACAAGTTCGTTGAGAGGGAATGCATGTCTCTGACCTCGATATATGCGAAGAGGATATACGAGATCCTGTGCAGCCAGAACGGAGGAACGGTATACAGGATGGAGGTGGAGAACTTCAAGGAGATGTTCTGCATCACCGGCAAATACAACCAGAGGTCAGACCTCGTAAAGCGCGTGCTCGAGCCGGCAAAGAACGAAATAAACGAAAAGACAAGCCTGACCATAGACTACGGCATAGCGAGATGCACAACCAATCCCAGGACGAGGATAATCGAGTTCAGGGTCCTCAGGAACTCTACCCTGCTCAGCGAGCATGAACTGCGCAGACGGTATCTTGTGTGGCCTTCGGCACGCATCGAGTCGTTCATGAAGGGCATAGTGAAGATGAAAAGGAGTGAGATGCTCCCCCACATGAAGCTCTTTGAGCAGGCCTCGAAGGTGCCGTCCATAATGGCGGAACTGCCCAGAAAATGGGAAAAGACGTGCGAAAGGATACCCGAAGGAAGTGCCTGTGAAGAAACTGTGAGAAGGGAACGGATCGCACATATAATAGCCTCGGTCAAGGGCATGCTGGACGACTGCGGACTCCTGTGAACGGCAGCGCCCGCCAGGAAAACTCGTGTAATTTGTCTGCATTTCGTTTAAGTCCGCACAGGTATTCTGCAGTCCACCCGGGCCCGGAGCTCCGGTATCCGGACTTGCGGACACGTCATCCTGACA
>JADIMQ010000106.1 GCA_017694655.1 Candidatus Cryptobacteroides merdigallinarum | reverse complement strand
CAGGCTCGCCTCGCAGGGGATACCTTCGGTCCTGCTCAAGGGACAGGGAAACGCAGTCTGGTACAGGAACCCCCTGCACCGCCAGTGCGGGGACATCGACCTTTATGTCGGCCCCGGGAACTTCGGACGGGCGGCCGGACTCATCAGGGGCTGGAAGGAAATTTCCGACGAGAAGCCGGAATCCATTAAGCACATAGGATTCTCGTTCGGGGGACTTATACTCGAGCTGCACAGGGAGGCATTTTATTTCCCGAGGAAAAAGGACAACGACGTCTACAGGCCATGGGAGACCAGGGAGCTGGCAAGGGAGGGTTTCACGGTGACCCTCGGAGAAGGGGAAAAGGCCGGGACGGTAAGGGTTCCGCCACCGGATTTCAACCTCTTCTATATATTCTGCCATGCCTTCCACCACTTCATGCAGAGCGGACTGGGCCTGCGCCAGCTGTGCGACATTGCCTGCCTGCTGCACGCCTGCCACGGAAGCCTGGACACCGGGGCCTTCCGGGAGCGTCTGGAAGCATTCAGGCTGGACCGGGAATGGAAGCTGTTTGCGGGCATCCTCGTGGACAAGCTGGGGCTTCCAGCCGGGGAGGCTCCAATGTATGACCCCGGATGCGGGAAGGATGCGGAAAAACTGCTCTCCAACATATTTTCCGACGGGAACTTCGGGCACCATTCAGCCCTGCCCGACTTCTCCCGCTGCCCTGTGCCATTGCGCAAGATAGGGAATCTCGGGATACACCATATCATGCTTGCAAGGAGGCTGGGGATAACACGCCGGCAGACCTTGAGATATTACGCATACATGTGGTCGGAAGGGCTGAAGCACCTGTTCCGCTGACGCCACTTGCGGGTCAGATGCCCGCCTTGCCGCTGAGGCAGACCATGGTCCCGCCCATAGGAGGCACCGTGACCTCCACCGGAGTGTCCGGATTTACAGCCGCGGTAGGTGCGAGCTCGAGCCACTCGAAGGCATGGGGCGGTATCATAAGCTTTATCCTGGCTTCCACGGACGAGAAATTCGCCACGAACAGAAGTGTTTCATCCTCATGGTCCCTGAGGAATGCGAAATGGCGGTCTATGTCGAAGCCTGCGGAATTGGTGTTGCAGTAGCACAGGTCATAGGTCATGCCCTTGCGCACGGCGTCGTCACCCGAAGCCATGCGTATCATCCCGGAGAACTTCATGAAGAAGTCCCTGTACCCGGCCAGGTCCTCTGGCCAAGGCTTGTCCCCGAGGTACAGCCTGCCGTCGATTATCCTGCGCAGGGCCCTGAGGGAAGCCAGGCTCCACCAGTCGAATATGGAGGTGCGCCCGTCGCGGCCGCTGAAGCCCTCCTCGTCCATGCCGCTCTCCCCCATCTCTTCACCCATGTATATCATGAAGGGAGCACGGTTCAGGTACAGGGACACCGTGAGAGGGGCGACCGAATTCCAGGCCGCCTTACCGAAAAACTCAGAGGCGAAACGCTGTTCGTCGTGGTTTTCGAGGAAATTCAGCATATAAGGCTGGAAATCCCCGAGGGACTGCCAGTTGCGGGTTATGCCCCGGGCGGACTGCCACAGTTCGATAGGCATTCCGTAACTGTTCAGGTTGGCTTCCACCACGGTCCTCAGGGTGTCGTACATCCCGGACTTGTCGTAAAGGTAGTCGAAGCCGACTTCACGTATATATTTCCTGTAAAGGTCCTTCTTGTAGACTTCGGCAATGAATATCACCTCCGGGTGGCGGGACTTCACCTCTGCTATTAGCCACTGCATGAACTGGGGCGGGACAAGCTCCACCATGTCGCACCGGAAACCGTCCACGCCCTTGCCTATCCAGAACTCGACAATCGACAGCATCTTGTCCCAGGTGCCGCTGCGGGTGTCGCAGTAGTTTATCTTGACTGTCTCGTACCAGTCATTTATCCCCGGAGCCGGAGTATAGGAATTGCCAGTGGCCTTGGCCGGGTTCTCCACGAAACGGGACAGCAGGCCCCTGTGCTGTTCCAGGAAAGCCTTGTATTCTTCCGGGGAGGATGTACCCGCCATCCCGGAGCACTCCTCCACAAGCCATGCCGGAAGTATCCGGTACTCACGGCTGAAATCACCTTCCCGCAGGGCCTTGCACTCTTCATCGAACGCCTGGTTGTCCGGAAGGGCAAGCTGCTGGCCCGGATAATAGAAAAAATCGTTTTCCTGCCTCCAGTGCACCCCGGTGTCGTCGCCGGAACCGAGGTCGCCGACCCTCTGGTCCTGGCGGAGCTGCCCGTAGTCCCTCGAGACATGGTTCGGGACAAAGTCTATGATGACCTTGAGACCGGCTTCATGGGTCCTCTCCACAAGGGCTTCGAACTCCTCCATCCGCTTCTGGGGCACGTCGGCGAGGTACGGGTTGACGTCATAGTAGTCGGTGATGGCATAGGGCGACCCGGCCTCCCCCTTCACGAACTGGGGGTTGGACGGCACGCATCCCCCGGAAGCGGACTTGGTGGAATGCCTTATCACACCAGTGAACCAGATATGAGTACAGCCCAGCCACCTGAAATACTCGAGGGCCGGGCTGTCTATGTCGGAAAATCTGCCTGTTCCGTTATCTTCAAGCGAGCCTCTCTTTACAGGAGACCCGCATACATTGCCCCACAGACGGGGAAGAAGCTGATATATTATTGGCTTGTCCATCTTGTTGCGAAAATTTTTACGATGCAAAGATAGTCTATTACATTTTTCAGGCCAAATCTGCCGATCCGTTTTTCTTCTTTACGGCAGGAGTCGCCGGCAAATTCTGCATAAATTTTTCCGGAACAGGCATACAGTTATTATAAATATGACTAAATTTGGTGATTTTGTTTTAAAAATTCATTAACCACATTTTTATGTACAAGATTTTCCCAGGCTTCAATCTCGTGGAGACATACCACGAATGGAAGAAAAACCACAAACGGTCGGAAAGCAAGGCCATTTCAAGGGCAGTCAAGCTGCTGTTCTGCTTCGCGGTGCTGATAACCCTATGGTGCCTGCCGCTCGAGACCTTCGGAATGGATGGGCTGACCGTCGTAGAAAAAAGAGTAATGGCCATATTCCTGTTCTCCACTGTCATGTGGATACTCGAGGCCGTGCCGGCATGGACCACCTCCATGCTTGCCGTAGGGCTTCTGCTCTTCACGGCATCGGACAGTTCCCTGTGGTTCTTCAGGGATGTCGCGGCTCCGGAACTCTACGGGACACCTATAAAATATACATCCATACTCCATTCCTTCGCCGACCCGATAATAATGCTCTTCATCGGAGGCTTCATACTTGCCATCGCGGCGACGAAATGCGGGCTCGATGTGATGCTGGCGAGGGTGATGCTGAAGCCGTTCGGGACGAAATCCAAGTTCGTCCTGCTGGGGTTCGTGGTCGTGACAGGTACCTTCTCGATGTTCCTGAGCAATACTGCCACTGCCGCCATGATGCTTACTTTCCTGACACCGGTGCTCAAGGCCCTTCCTGCCGACGGCAAAGGCAAGATTGCCCTTGCCTTGTCCATCCCGATAGCGGCGAACGTGGGCGGAATGGCCACCCCGATAGGCACCCCTCCGAACGCCATTGTCCTGAAGTACCTCAATGACCCCAACGGGCTGGACCTTAATATCGGCTTCGGCGAATGGATGAGCTTCATGCTCCCGTACACCCTTGTAATAATGTTCATAGCATGGATTGTCCTTCTCAAGCTTTTCCCGTTCAAGCAGAAGACCATCCACCTCAATATAGAAGGTGAGGCAAGGAAGGACTGGAGGGCCGTCGTGGTATATGTGACCTTCGCCGTCACCGTACTCCTCTGGATAACGGACAAATACACAGGAGTTAACTCCAATGTCGTGGCCATGCTGCCTCTCGCTGTCTTCCCTATCACCGGCATAATCACCAAACGGGATCTCGAGGAAATCAACTGGAGCGTGCTCTGGATGGTGGCCGGAGGTTTCGCCCTGGGTGTGGCCCTGCAGGAGACCGGGCTGGCATCGAGCATAATCGCGGCCATACCGTTCGACACCTGGCCGCCGGCAGTCATGATAATCGGCTCGGGACTCATCTGCTACGCAATGGCCAACTTCATATCGCATACCGCCACGGCAGCCCTCCTGGTGCCTATACTCGCCATCGTGGGAATGAGCATGAAGGATGTCCTGCTCCCGCTCGGAGGCGTGGAGACCCTGCTCATAGGCGTAGCCCTCGGTTCGTCCCTCGCCATGATCCTGCCTATAAGCACGCCGCCTAACGCCCTTGCGCACGCGACGGGGATGATAGAGCAGAAGGACATGGTGAAGACCGGTATCCTCATGGGTGTCATAGGCCTGTCCCTCGGGTATGCCATGCTGATATTCCTCGGCAGCCGCGGGCTGATCTGAAAATACGGGTAATCTTTACGGAGAAACCATAAAATCAAGGCTTTTTGCAAGTGGATGATAAAAAAATTTCGTTTTATCATCCACTTGCCTTATCTTTGCCGCCTTAATTTTCAACAGATGGTAACTGATTTTCTCGATCTCGGGCTTTCGACCGGGATACTCAACGCGATAGCGGAACTCGGATTTGAAAAGCCTACCCCGGTACAGGCACGTATTATCCCGGACCTTCTTGTCGGCAACGGTGACATCGTGTGCCTTGCGCAGACAGGAACAGGGAAGACAGCCGCGTTCGGCCTTCCGACACTGGAATACCTGGATGTTTCAAACCCTGACACACAGGCACTTATCTTATGCCCTACCAGGGAACTGTGCCGGCAGATATCGCAGGACCTGTCGAACTATTCGAAATATCTCCCTGGAGTGAAGATAGTCTCCGTGTACGGGGGTGCGGGGATAATAGGACAGATAAAGTCGCTGAAGAACGGCGCCCACATCATCGTTGCAACCCCGGGACGTCTGCTCGACATCCTGAAGCGCGGGTCGGCGGACATATCGAAGATAAGCACCCTTATCCTCGACGAGGCGGACGAGATGCTGAACATGGGCTTCAAGGACGAGCTTGACGCCATCCTGGAGCAGGCCCCTTCGGAAAGGCGGTCGCTCCTCTTTTCCGCGACCCTCCCGAAAGAGGTCGAGAGAATCGCTAAAAGCTATATGAAAGATCCGGAAATCGTTACTGTCGGGGAAAGGAACGCGGGCTCGGACAATGTGGAGCACTTCTATTATATGGTAAAGGAAGAGGACAGGTATGCGGCCATGAAAAGGATAGCGGACTACAATCCTGACATCTATGCCATCGTGTTCTGCAAGACGCGCGAGGAGACCCAGAAAGTGGCGGACATGCTCCAGAGGGACGGCTATGACGCAGACTCGCTGCACGGGGACCTTTCCCAGGCGCAGAGGGACAATGTGATGGGACGCTTCAAGAGGAAGGCCCTCCACCTTCTCGTCGCCACCGACGTTGCCGCGCGCGGTATAGACGTGAGCGACCTTACCCATGTCATAAACTACAACCTCCCGCAGGAGATAGAGCTCTATACACACCGCAGCGGAAGAACCGGAAGGGCAGCGAAGAAGGGTGTCTCCATAGCCATAATAAACCAGAGGGAGAAAGGGAAGATAAAGCGCATAGAAGCTGTGATAAAGAAGCAGTTCACCCGTCTTCCCGTACCGGGGGCACATGAGATATGCGAGAGGCAGCTCGCCCACCTGATCAACGAGATAAACAATGCCGAGGTCCGCGAGGACATCTATGCCTTCATGCCTACCATCGAGGAGATGTGGGGCGCACTCTCCAAGGAGGAGCTCGTGAAGAAGATGCTGTCCTACGAATTCAACAGGTTCTTCGACTACTACAGGAAGGCCAAGGACATAAACATACCGGAAAAGGAGAAAAAGGCCGGGCAGAATGAGAAGAAGGCTAAAAAGGCCGCGGAACCTGGCCAGGAAAAGAAGGACAGGAAAGGAAGGGACGGGGACCCTGGCGTGTGCGAGAAGGGGTTCGTATGGCTCCGGATAAATCTCGGCTACAAGAGCAAGGTCATCCCGAGGGACATAATATCCATCATGAAGGCCTGCGGTATCGGCAAGAAATCCGTAGGCAAGATAGAGATTTTCAACGATTACCTGTACGTCGGGCTGAAGGATAGCGTGGCGGAGTACGCAAGGTCCCAGATAAACGGTGCCAGCTACGGCAGGAAACGTCTCTCGGCCGTCCTTATAAAAGGTTAGGCTTCATCTTCCCTGGGGTGCGGCATAGGGTCCAGCCTGTCGTATTCGGCGGCATCCTTGACCACCGTGACGATGTATATGAGCACCAGCACGAAGAGTATCACTATTGCCGCAGCATCCAGTGCACTCAAGGTCACTTCCCTGCCGGCGAAAGGCATTGTCAGGGAGAATTCACGCACCGCGTTGACGTACATCAGGACAGTATTGATGGCTATCATTATGATCCTGAACTCCGTAGGCCCCATCTTGGCGTATGTCAGGCAGAACTCCTTCTTCAGGTGGGCATTCACGCTGACATTTATCGTCAGAAGGAGATATACCACAAGGATGAGCATAGCTATCTCGAAATGCACGAGCCCGGAAAGCCCGGCCCCGACGAACATTATCACCTCATTTATGGCATCGACCGTATGGTCGAGATAGTAGCCGTAGACCGGGCGCTGCCGGTTCCTGACCCTGGCGAGGGTACCGTCAAGAGAGTCTCCGTACCAGTTTATCACGAACCCGAGGGAACTCAGCCAGAGGTAATGGATGTCCACGGTGCCGGCCAGGACGAAACCCACGGCTATGACTACGGCACCGAGCGTCCCGATGACAGTCAATATATCGGAGGTCATCCATCCCGGTTGCCTGTGGGCCAGCCATACAAGCACCTTCTTCTCCACTCCGTTCAGGACGGAAGTCTGGATTCTCACAGACTCTTCTCTCTTTGCCATATAAAAACAGTTTAGCAGTGTTTCCAAAATTGCACAGGCCGCCTCAAAGCCATGAATCCGGTGATGTCCCGGCAAGGGACGCGGCCTTTTTCCGGATTCAGAAAATTATCTTCTAAATTACTTCATAAAATTTATATTTGAAAATTTTGGGACAGATTCTTGAATATCACCCCTGATCAGCGGCCGAGGCCGTAGACTGTCTCCCGGAGGAAGGCCCCGAAAGCCGCGTCATCCCGGAACCCGGCCTGGACGTCCGGGGATATGGGCCTGCCTATAGCCACCCTGACAGGCTTTCCCCTCTTGTTGAAGACCTCCGATGGCAGGCGGAGCAGGCGGACCCTCCAGTCTATCAGGCCCAGGTTGTAGTAGAAATCCGAATTACGGTCGAGGAACTTCACCGGCAGGACAGGGACACGCAGTTTCCTGACCAGCTGGATTATGGGCAGCTGCCACTCCCTGTCCCGCACACACCTGTCCCTGATGCTGAAGTCGGAGACTGCGCCGGCCGGGAAAATCCCGAGCGGATGCCCCCCTTTCACGTGCCTCACCGCCTCCATTATCCCGGAGATGCTGTCCTTTGTCGGGGCAGTATGCTCCTTCCCTGTAGGGGTGACATTTATGAAGTTTACCCCGAGAGCCTTTATCCTCGAGAGCATCTTGTTGACAATCAGTTTATAATCCGGCCTGATATGGCCGAAAAGGTCTGCCAGGACAATCCCGTCAATGCTCCCGTAGGGATGGTTGCTCACCGTGATGAAGGCCCCCGGCCCGAGCTCCCCTGTCCACTCCAGGCCGGACACTGTATATTCCACGCCTATGTCTTCAAGTATGGCCTTCGCGAACTCCGGCCCCGAAAGGCTGCAGTTCCTGTCATAAAGGTCGTTTATCCTGTCCACAGAAAGGGCTTTCATAAGGGCCCCGGCGACAGCCCTGCCGCATCTGCCCCTGAACACCGGGGCTGCCTGCCCTATTTCCTCCAACGTCAAAAGTGGCATAATCAATACTGCTTTGATACAAATTTAAGGATAATTATTGTTACTTTTGCGCACCGGCGTGGACATTAGAAATTCCCGGGCAATCAATGCAGACTGAAGGAATAAAATACGCAGGCTCCAAACTGAAGCTCCTGCCCTACATACAGGCCGCCACGGAAGACCTCGGCATAAACACTGTCCTTGACGGGTTCAGCGGCTCCACGAGGGTTTCGCAGATGTTCTCCCAAAGGGGCTTCAGGGTGTTCTCCAACGACATAGCTGTGTGGTCGGAAACCTTCGCGACAGCCTATCTGCTGCACGACCGTCCGCTGTCCCGCTACCAGGAAATCATCGACCACCTGAACGCGGTCGAGGGCGAGTACGGCTGGTTCTCCGAACATTACGGCGGCGGCCCTGAAACCGGCGGCAAGAGGCCTTTCCAGCTGAAGAACACCATGAAGCTCGACGCGATACGTACGGAAATAGACAGGATGGGACTTTCCGGTACAGACAAGGCCGTCGCCCTCACAAGCCTCATCCTCGCCCTCGACTCCGTGGACAACACCCTCGGGCACTACAGTGCATACCTGACCGGCTGGAGCCCCCGCTCCTACCACGACCTTATCCTGAAAGTGCCGCACCTCTGCCCCCATGCCGAGGGGAACAGGGTTTACCGCAGGGACATCTTCGACATCCTTCCGGAAGCAGGGTGCGACCTTGCCTATTTCGACCCGCCCTACGGCTCCAACAATGACAAGATGCCGTCCAGCCGTATCCGCTACAACGCCTATTACCATATATGGACCAGCATAATCCTGAACGACAGGCCGGCGGTCTTCGGGAAGGCGAACAGGAGGGAGGATTCCAGGGACTGGCGGAACACCTCCGTATTCGAGGACTACAGGAAAGACGGGGACGAGAGCTTCGTCGCCATGAACGCCCTGAGGCGGCTTGTGAGGGAATGCCGGGCCAGGTACATACTCCTGTCCTACAGTTCCGGGGGACGGGCCTCCCGGGATGAGCTCTACTCCATGATGTGCTCGGAGGGGAAATTGCTCAAGTACATGGAAACGGACCTGAAGACGAATGTCATGGGACAGATGCGGCTCACCAGCAAGTGGGCCAATACGGGGAAACACACCTGCGAATATCTCTTCCTCATTGAAAAATAGCCGTTTCTACAGGCATGGCGGCCGTACATCCCTGAAGTTTTTCTCTTTTTTAAAGGATTTGCTTTTTTCACAAGCCGGTTTTTCTCTTTTTTAAAGACTTGCCGGAGACGGCCCCATATATTTGCAGCAGTTCCGGCAACAAGCCGGTACAAACAAAAATTGCAAGTATATGGAATCATCGGAAATCATCAGATTCGTCGGGAAGATGCCGGCCGTCCTGTCCATGGCAGCCTCCGGGGCACTCTTCATCCAGATTGCGGGATGCAGCACGGCTGAACCTGAGCAGAGGCACAACATGGGGACAGCACCGGGGACGGCCGTGGAGACAAAGGTGCCGGTAATGTTCAGGACATACGTAGCCTATCCTGACACGAAGGCCGGGGAAAACACGGTGGAGAATGTAGTGGTCTCGGTTTATTCTGACGGGGCCCTCGTGGAAAATATTGGACCAGGGAACGGGGAGGACAGGGAGCTGGAGCTTGCGCTCGGGCGGACCTACACCTATTATGCGAGCGCGAACATTGCCAGGGACGTGATCCCTGAAACAGAGTCCGGCATCAAGGAGGAACGGACCGCAGTAAAGACATCAGAACCCTCGGGAGGGTTCCCTATGACAGCGTACGGGTCTTTTACGGTCTCCGGAGAGAACACCACGGTGGACATAATGCTCGAGAGGCTGTATTCGAAGATTCGTTTCAGCGTGGACAAGACCGATGTCCCGGACCTGGAAATACAGTCGGTGACAATCCGGCAGGCGGCGACCTCCGTGGCCATGTTTTCGGAATCCAAGGCTGTATCCACTGCCGGAGGGGACTCTGCGGGACAGACGGAGATAACCTCGCTGAACTCCGGGGCCGAGATAGAACTCTATCTGCCGGAAAACTGCCAGGGAGTGCTTCTTCCGGGGAATTCCGACTCCTGGGCCAAGGTTCCGGACAACATCCCGGGAAAGTCCGGGCTGTGCTCCTATCTCGAGGTCAGCGGCGAATTTTCAGGTGAAAGGGAACTGAAGGGGAAGATAACCTACAGGTTCTACCTCGGGCAGGACGCCACATCCGACTTCAACATAATACGGAACACGGAGAATTCCGTCACCCTGATCCCGTCGCGGGAAGCCATAACAAGACCGTCCTGGCAGGTGGACGGGGGCAATGTCTATGCAGAGGTACCTGTCCTGATGATGGGAGACGGGCAGGTGCTCTACAAGACGAAGACAGAGCGCAGGATAATCTTCACCAAAGGCAATATCGACTGGGAAAAGGCGGTAAGGGGTGACGGGAAATATGTGGCGATAGGCAACGAACCGGCTGGAGGAGGCTACATCGGGTACTCCGGGGACGGACTGGCATGGGAGACTGCCGGATATATCGGCAGGTTCACAGACATAACGTACGGGAACGGTGTATTCGTGGCCGTATCTACCTTCGGGACATACGTGTCCTCGGGCGGGAAGTCCTGGAGCCGGGTCAACCCGGGGGCTACCTTGAAACTCGTGACCTTCGGGAACGGGAAATTCATCGGGATATCGGACAATAACATGGTGTATTCCTCGGAAGACGGCATGGCCTGGACTTCCGGAAACACATCCGTGGTGCAGCCCACCCTCATTGGGTCCGGGAATGCGGAATTCGTAAGCATAAGCGGTTCGGGCAACGTTATGAAGTCCGTGGACGGACGCATCTGGACATTCGGGAAGTACACGTTCGACCCGAGTCCGTCCGGAAGTTTCCAGGATCTGGTTTACGGGAACGGGAAATATGTCCTGGCCACCATCGGGGAGACATATTGGAGCGACGATGCCCTGACATGGCAGCGGACAGACATGGCGACGGTGAACCGCAGCTCGTTTTCCCTCGACTACAAGGACGGGGTCTTCGTCTGCGGGTACACCCTCACCGAGCCGGGGGTAAGGATAGGCTGCGGATACGCCACCTCGATAGACGGGATGCACTGGACCGAAGTGGTGACTGACACGCAGATGGTGCTGCCCGGCACGATTTGCATCATGAATTGAGGAGAGCCTGACAAATCCCGTAAGCCCGACGGAGGACAGGTTGCCGGCACTTTGCGGGAGGAGAAAGCAGGATGAAGAGGATGCTTGCTTTTTAACAGGAAAAAAACTATAATTGCCGCAGTAATACGCATTATATGGTTCTGAGGCTTTATGACAGGGACAACGATCCCGACCGGATGAAAAAAGTTACGGACATACTTGACAGCGGCGGCATTGCGATATATCCGACGGACACGATGTATGCCATTGGATGCCATGCCCTGAAAGAGAGGGCCGTAGAGAAGATATGCAGGATAAAGGGGATAGACCCGAAAAAGAACAACCTGTCCATCATCTGCTATGACCTTAGCGAGATAAGCCGGTATGCGAGGATGGACAACGCTACTTTCAAGCTGATGAAGCGCAATCTTCCAGGGCCCTTCACCTTTATCCTCGACGGGACATCAAGGCTGCCCAAGATTTTCAGGAGCAGGAAAGAGGTCGGTATCAGGATGCCCGACAATCCTGTAATAAGGGAGATTGCAAGGCAGCTGGACGCCCCCATTATGACCGCGACCATCCCCTATGACGAGAGTGAGGACCCGGGATATGCCACCGACCCTGAACTGATAGAGGAAAAATGGGGCGGCAGCGTAGACCTCATAATCGACGGGGGTCCAGGAGGCCTCGGGATGTCAACCGTAGTGGACTGCACCGGACCGGAGTTCACCATCACACGCCAGGGTGACGGAAACCTCATCGTATGAGAATAAGAGGAGGGTGACCCAAAAGAGATTTTGTGTCACCCTCAAACGTCTTTCTTCGAAAGACTGGCCCCATCCTAACCCCCTGCACCCCCTATTAGGGGGATCTCGCACCTACCCGGTGCGGTCCCTTCGGGACTTGT
>JADIMQ010000105.1 GCA_017694655.1 Candidatus Cryptobacteroides merdigallinarum | reverse complement strand
CATACTCTGCTTTATAAAGTATCACAATATATTACAAATATAGAAATTAAATTTGACAAAAAAAGACTTTCAACAGAAAGTCTATCAAATATTTACAAAATTTTATTTTTCAAGAAAGTGTCAAACTACCGAGTATAGCAGGCTGCAAAGCACGGCATGGCCCCCATCATGCGCATCACGCCCATCATGCCCAGTCATGCCACTGCCGATAATTTTGCGATAGCGAAAAAATAGGGTATCTTTGCAGGAATGAACCTGATTTTCAGGAAAACCGACGCACAGTTATGAAAGTCATAAATTTAGGAGAGGGCAACACTGTCCTCAACAAGTTTGTCGCCCAGCTGCGGGACATCAATATCCAGAAAGACAGGATGCGCTTCCGCACCAACCTGGAACGTATTGGGGAAATCTTCGCCTACGAGATAAGCAAGACCCTCACCTATTCCGAGAAGAAGGTCTACACCCCTCTCGGCATCGCAAGCATCAACACGCCGGACAACACCATTGTGGCAGCCACCATCCTCCGGGCCGGGCTGCCGCTGCACCAGGGGATACTGAACATCTTCGATGACGCCCAGAACGCATTCGTGGCGGCATACAGGAAATACGACAAGGGGGATGACTTCCACATCAACATAGAATATGCAAGCGCGCCGGACCTGAACGGGAAGACCCTCATCCTCGCGGACACGATGCTGGCTACCGGGGCATCCCTGGAGATAGCCTACAACAGGCTCAGGGAAGACGGGGAACCGGCGGTGACCCACCTTGTCTGCCCTATCTCGAGCATATATGCTGTGGAATATCTGCAGACGCATCTCCCGTCCGACGTCACCCTCTGGGCCGCGGCAATAGACGAGGAGCTCACGAGCCACTCCTACATAGTCCCTGGCCTCGGGGATGCAGGGGACCTGGCCTACGGAGACAAGATCTGACCCCTACAGCTCCCGGCGCATCCTGGCCTTCGGGATATTGAGCTGGTCGCGGTACTTCGCTATGGTACGCCGGGCCACCTTGTAGCCGCGCTTGTTCATCTCCGCCACGAGCTGGTCATCAGTCAGCGGGTTGCGCTTGTCCTCTGAATCCACACATTCCTGGAGGGCCTTCTTCAGCTCCCTCGTGGACACTTCCTCCCCTTCCGAATTCTCCATTCCTTCGGAGAAGAAATATTTAAGGGAATATATCCCGAAATGGGTCTCGATGTACTTGCTGTTCACTACACGTGAAATGGTGGATATGTCGAAGCCCGTCCTTTCCGCTATGTCCTTCAGGACCATTGGCTTCAGGTGGGACTCGTCCCCGTCCATGAAATAGTCGTGCTGGTAGTCGATTATCGCCTGCATCGTGCTCTGCAGCGTGTTGTGCCTCTGCTTTATGGCCTCGACGAACCATTTTGCGGAATCCAGCTTCTTCTTCACGAAGGCGGCAGCCTCCTTCTTGTCCCTTTCGGAGGAGTTGGCAGCGTCCATCAGTATATCGGCATACTTGCGGTTGACCTTCAGCTCCGGAATGGAGAAGCGCGGCATCGTCAGCTTCAGTTCCCCGTTCTCGAGGGTGAGGACGAAATCCGGGACTATCTGCTGCGCCTGCTCGCTGTAGGAGTCGTCTATCTGGCCTCCGGGAGCGGGGTTCAGCTTCAGTATCTTGGCGATGGCGGCCTTCATGTCGGCCTCCGAAATGCCCATCCTCCCGATAATCTTGTTGTAGTGCTTGCTCGTGAACTCGTTGAAATAGTCCCTGAGTATCCTCGTGGCATTCTTCACGTCCGGGGTCTGCTTCATCCCCCTTATCTGGAGCAGGAGGCATTCCCGCAGGTCCCTGGCCCCGACCCCGGGCGGGTCGAACTCCTGTATCACATGAAGCATATCCTCCACCTCCTTCTCGTCGGACTCGATGCCGGCACGGAAGGCAAGGTCGTCCACGAGGCTGTCCAGGTCCCTCCGCAGGTAGCCGTCGTCGTCGAGGCTGCCGATGATGAAGGCGGCCACGGCATGCTGGTGCTCGGTCAGGTTCCTGAAGCCGAGCTGCTCCATCAGGCTCTGGGTGAAGCTCTCCTTCACCGAGAAGGTGTTGTACTGGGGACGTTCGTCCTTGCCGTAGTTGTTGACCTTCAGCTTGTAGCTCGGGATGGGGTCGTCATCCTTGTACTCGGACAGGGACACTTCCCTCGGGGCATTGTCGTCGTCCTCCTCCTCGGACTTGGTGTTCTCCTCCAGCACCGGATTTTCTTCCAGCTCCTTCCTTATGCGCTGCTCCAGTTCCTGGGTAGGCAGCTCTATCAGCTTGATAGTCTGTATCTGCAGAGGGGACAGCTTCTGCGTCTGCTTTAATTCTAAACCTTGCTTTAACATAATCCGGCTGTGTTGTGTATCCTACAGCGCCGTCTCGGGCCCTGCCAGTTTCCTGAGAATCTGCACTGTGTCGGTCCTGCCGAGGGAGTCGCGGTCCAGGACCGGATATTCTATGTTCTCCTTGACGATGAACGCCTTGGGGAAAGTATGTATAATCTGCTGAAGGAAATTCATGGCTTCCGACTTGGTCCGGAAATCCCCTACCGTAATCTTGAAATAAGGGTTCACGTAGCTCCTGTAGGCCGGCACTCCCGGGTACATCCTCGAGAAAGACTCCATCATGGCCTCGGAATCCTGCCTGGCGGACTGCCTGTTGTCGAAGAAAATCCGGACCCTGTAGCCAGTATACGGCCTTGTGGCGTTGGTCCCGAAACTACGGTTCATCGCGGAGACTATGGATGCCGACTGGTAGATGTGCACATCCGCGGCTCCCCCGCCGGACCGGGAAGGCATCAGATAGAAGATGTTCTTGCCGGCGAGGGCGGTATCCACCCTTTCAGACGGCACGAACACCAGGGTATCCACCAGCCCATAGCCCTCCGGCACCTCCCCGCCCGGCACATAGAACAGGGAATCGGAGAGCACGATGACCCCCGGGACGCCCCTGAGCGAATCCGGGAGAAGGATGGAATCCTGCCTGGCCAGCGTATCGGCGGCAGCCGCAGGCCTGAACTGCGCAAGGGTTCCGGCACGGCCTGCAGGAAGGAACAGCAGCAGGACGGCGGAGACCAGGATGATATGTTCAAATACTTTCATAGTTCACTTTTCTGAAAAAACTCTCGACCGGCACCTCCTTAAGGCTTATTTTCTTCTTCAGCCCGCCCTTTACCCTTATCTTCATGGAAATGTCCATCGTAAGGTGTTCGGGGCGGAAGGAGGAGACCATTGACATTATCTGCATAATGTTCACGGACCCGGCGAGGGTGGCCCTGAGGACCACGCTTACATCGGAGGAGGACTTTCCCGGCACCGTCACGTCCGGGGCCACGAAAGACACGAGAGGCTCCCCGTCAAAGTAGACCATGCCCTCCGTTTCCGAGATGGTGATGTCGTTCACCGGGTTGCTCACCTGCACGGAAAACCCGGCATCCACAGCCTTCAGCCCCACGGGTGAAATGCTTTCCAGCGTACATGTCCCCACCCGGATATCCCTGTACCCGCTGCAGCCGGTAAGCAGCACGAGCACAGCGATGGACGCAAGCAGGAACCCTTTCATCTTGTCCGTAATCATCTGCATCTGACCAATAAAACAATGTGGCGGTAAACGGAGTCCCCGGAAACCGGGCTCCTGAATACATCTTTGCAAAGATAAGAAACTGTTTTGAAATATTCCCCGCGCCAGGCACGGAATTGAAAGGGGATTTACAGGAGCGGGGCGAAAAGCCTGACAACCTCCTGGGCGAGCTTAAGATACCACGGGCGCCTCTTCCAGCGTTCCAGGACTATTTCCTCGCACTCGCCCATGTCCTCCAGGAAAATCTCCCGGTTCTTGACCGCCGTCTCCTCGTTGAAGATATAGGCGTTTATCTCGTAGTTCAGCTCCAGGCTCCGGTAATCCATGTTGGCGGAACCTATGACTGAAAGATAGTCATCCGTGACAATGGTCTTGGAGTGTATGAAGCTGCCCTTCTTCTCGAATATGCGTATTCCGGCCTCGAGGCATTCGGTGTAGTAGGACTTGTTGGCGAGGTTCATATAGGGGAGGTCGGCCTTCCTCGGTATCATTATCCTGACGTCGGCCCCTTTCAGGGCGGAGGACTTCAGGGCGTGCAGCAGGGGCTCCGGCGGGACGAAGTACGGGGTCTGGATATAGATGTACCTGCGGGCGTGCTGAACCGTCCAGACCGTCCCCATCTGTATCACCGGCCAGCGGTCCACGGGCTGGTCCGGGACAATCTGCACAAGCTCGTTGCGCTTCTGCCCGGCGCCGGTCTCCGGGAAAAGCTCCCGGAAAGAGTCGGGGACGAGGCCCCCGGAGGTGAGGAAGGAATAGAGGAAGCTGTACTGGAGGGCGTAGACAGCGTTCCCTGTAATACGGGTGTGCGTGTCCCTCCATTTCAGGAAATAGTCGTTCCCAATGTTCATCCCGCCGGTGTAGCCTATCTTCCCGTCTATGACCACTATCTTCCTGTGGTCGCGGTAGTTGAGCCTCGCGCTGAACCTGAGCAGGTTTATGCGTGGACGGGTGAACATCACCACCTCCACACCGGCTTTCTTCATCTCGTTGTAGTAGCGCGGGCTTATGTCGATGTTGGCTATGTTCTCATGTATGAACCGGACCTTCACCCCTTCCCTGGCCTTCCTCATGAGGATTTCCTTGATGCGCTTGCTGCCGCTGTCCTTCCGGAAATAGAAATATTCCATGTGGATGTGGTTCCTGGCGTTCTCGAGGTCCTCGACAAGGGCCTCGAACTTGCGCCGGCCCGAGGTTATTATCTCCACCGTGTTGTTGTCCGTGACGGTGGTGCCGTTGCTGTGGGAGAGGAGCACGGACAGTTCCCTGTAGCCCTCACGTATCTTCTCCCGGTTCTCCTCCCCGAACAGCCTGCGGTAGGAACGGCTGTCGGCCGTCTCCCTGAAGGCCTCGTGCAGGCGCCTGGAGTATTCCGCGTATTTGCTCGTGCGCCTCGGGTTGAGGCCGAAGACGATATAGCTCAATATACCTATGACCGGGAGCAGGGACACGACGATTATCCACGACACCTTCTTGCCGGAATCCCCGTCGTCGTCGGAAAGGATGACGAGGACGGTGCCGGCTATGCAGAAAACCAGCAGGCAGTAAGCCAGTATCGTCCCGATTCCCATGGCGGACAAGGTTTATACAAGGGTGGATATGAGGGTCGCGGAGGTGCAGGAGAGTACCTTCACGTCCACATAGTCCCCCGGACGGTGGCCTCCTGCCGGGAAGACACACACCTTGTTGCTGCCGGTCCGGCCGAAAAGCTCGGTGTCGCTGCGCCTGGACACTCCCTCCACGAGCACCCGGAATGTCTTGCCAATCTCCTTCTCGTTGCTCTCGCGGCTCAGCCTGTTCTGGAGGGCGATTATCTCGTTCAGCCTGGCGGTCTTCACTTCCGGCGGCACGTCGTCAGGGTATTTCCTCGCGGCGAGGGTGCCCGGCCTCTCGGAGTACTGGAACATGAAGGCGGAGTCGAACCCTACAGCCTCCATGAGGGAGAGGGTGTCCCTGTGGTCCTGCTCCGTCTCCCCGCAGAACCCGGCTATGATGTCGGTGCTCAGGCCGCAGTCCGGCATCACCGACCGGATCTTCTCAACCCTCTCCAGGTACCACTCGCGGGTATATTTCCGGCGCATCTTCGCGAGCATGGCATCGCTGCCGGACTGCACCGGGAGATGGATGTGCTTGCAGATGTTGCCGTACATTGCCATCGTGTATATCACCTCGTCGCTGATGTCCTTGGGGTGCGAGGTGGAGAACCTCACCCGGAGGTCCGGGCTTATCTTGGCCACCATCTCGAGCAGCTGGGCGAAGTTGACGTCCCTGTCGGCCGAGACAGGGTCCTTCCAGAGGTAGGAATCCACGTTCTGCCCGAGCAGGTTCACCTCCCTGTAGCCACCGGCAAAGAGCGCGGCGGCCTCGTCGGCTATGGTCCGTGGGTCACGGCTGCGCTCCACGCCGCGGGTATAAGGCACGACGCAGTAGGAGCAGACGTTGTTGCACCCGCGCATTATCGAGATATAGGCCGAGACCCCGTTCTTGTCCATCCGGACAGGGGTTATGTCCGCGTAGGTCTCCTCATGGGAAAGGAGCACGTCAATCTGCGGGGAGCCCGGGGTCACGTTGCGCACCAGTTCCGGCAGGGAACGGTACGAGTCGGGCCCGGCCACGACATCCACAATGTGCCCGTCGAGCAGCTTGTCCTTCAGGCGTTCGGCCATGCAGCCGACAATGCCTACTATTACCCCCGGCCTGCGTTCCTTCTGGAGCCGGAACTGCTCTATCCTGCCCCATATCCTCTGCTCCGCGTTTTCCCTAATGGAGCAGGTGTTGGCAAGGATGAGCGACGCCTCCTCGATGTTTTCAGTCATGGCATAGCCCGCGTCCTCGAGGAGGGAGAGGATTACCTCGCTGTCGTTCACGTTCATCTGGCATCCGTAGGTCTCGATATAGACCTTGGGCCTGGAGGGATCTGATATAGGTTTCATGTTCTTTTTACGGTCCATCGGATAACAGATTTTATATTACTTCCAGAATCTCTTCAACCATGTACGAAGCCTCGTCCTGAATGGCCCTGTGCCGGTATTTCTCCATAGTCGCCTCGAAAGCCGCGCGGTTTTCCTCCTTCAGGGGCTCGGCCGGAGGGGACTCCATCTTGAGGGGGTTTATCGGCGAACCGTTCTTCCATACCCGGAAGTCCAGGTGCGGGCCGGTGCTGCGTCCGGTGGAGCCGACGTAGCCTATCACATCCCCCTGCTTCACCCTGACCCCGGCCCTGATCCCGGAAGCGAAGCGGGAAAGGTGGAGGTAGGCCGTGGAGTAGACCGAGTTGTGGCGGATCCTGATGGTGTTGCCGCCGGCCCCCTCGTTCCTTGCGCTCGTCACCACCCCGTCCCCGATGGTGACCACCGGTGTCCCGGCCGGGGCGGCATAGTCGACCCCGGTGTGCGGCTGCACCTTCCTGGTAATCGGGTGCCGCCTCGCGTACGAGAATCCGGAACTTATCCTGGAGTAGTGCAGCGGAGCCTTCAGGAAGGCCTTGCGCATGCTTTCCCCCTTGTCGTTCCAGTAGATGTTGCCCCCGTCCTTCTGGTCGAACATCACGGCCGGGTAGTCTTCCCCGCGTCCGGAGAACAGGGCATAGCGGACGGTGTCCACGGCAACCACTTCCCCGTTGCAGGTCTTCTCGTCGTAGACGACCCTGAACCTGTCGCCTTTCTGCAGGCCGAAGAAGTCCAGTGTCCAGGCGTAGATGTCGGAAAGGGTGAGTATGAGCATCGGGGAGCCTCCCCCGGCTATCATGTCGTTCCACAGGGAGGACCTTATGGATACGTCTATGTATCTGGCCTGGGTTACCACAGGCTTCTCCACAAAGAAGGCCGAGTACGGCGGCTGGCAGCGGAAGACCACGCTCCTTATCCTGTCAATGTCGTAGGCGAGGTATTCGGTCCTGCCGGACGGGGAGGTCCATGTCCTGTACGGGTTGCCCACCCTTATGGACCTGACGTCGAAGATACTGTCGCAGGCCTCCGTCAGGAGGTAGGCTTCCCGGGCGGAGAGCCCCTTGCGTATCAGTATGGTGGAGAAGAAGTCCCCGTTCCTGACCTGGCTTTCCTCGACGGTCAGGCTGTCGGCGGCGAAGTGCCACAGAGGGGTCTGTACCTTGTCTTCTTCCTGCGTCCCGACGGCGGTCCCTTCCGTCCTGCCGCTCCTGTCCCCGCAGCCTGCCGCCAAAAGCAGGACCGGCAGGAAGAGCAACGCCAAGTGTCTGTGATTCTTCATATTCCCAATTTCTTCCTGTCCCTGGCGGAGCCTGTACCCCGGCCCGGGACTGTTCTCAAAATGGCAAATGTACGTATTTTCTTCTTATTTGCGGCCTGCCGGATTAAAAAGTGCATTGCCGGGAAAATCCCGCCCGCCGGCCGGGCACACAGGCCCGGGGAAAATTTTGGAAAAATTTGGAATAAAGTGGAAAATAATTCTTACTTTTGCGGCAGGTCGCCGGATGCAGGTTTTCCGGGCCGCAGGGCAGGGAAATCCATCGGGCAAAAGCGAAGCGGAAATGGTGAAATTCATCGGCGAATATACCGTAAAGATAGACGACAAGGGGAGGATGGTGCTTCCGTCCGCCTTCAAGAGCGTCATTCCCGCAGGTGAAGACCTCCGGTTCGTCGTAAAGAAGGCCGTTTTCGATGAATGCCTCGAGATGTACACGTACGGGGAATGGGAAAGGCAGTCGGAGGAGCTGAAGTCCAGGCTGGACTTCTTCAACCGCAGGCACACCCTCTTCTGGAGGGAGTACATGAGGAACCGCGCCCTTGTGGAGCCGGATTCCAAGATAGGAAGGATATCCATACCTAAAAAGCTCCTCGAGGCCATTGGAGCCGAAAAGGAAGTAGTGTTCGCCGGGAACGATTTCAAGATAGAAATCTGGGCGAAAGAGAAATACGAGGCATCGCAGATATCCGGGGAGGAGTTCATCTCCCTCGCGGATATGATACCGGACCTGCAGTGACACCGGCCCGGAGGCAAGCTGGCAGGGGGATCAAGGCAGCGGGGTTTCACGTAAATCCCCAACTACAGTTCGACGGATTCCCCGGAGCCTGATATGAAAGAAAGACAGTCGGACTGACGTTATCATGGAATATGTCAGAGTACCATATACCCGTCCTGCTTCACGCAAGTGTCGATGCGCTCGTCGTCGACAGGGGCGGCGTATATGCTGACGCAACCTTCGGCGGAGGCGGGCACTCGGCGGAGATACTCTCAAGGCTGGACAGCGGCGGACGCCTGATAGCGTTCGACCGGGACGAGGACGCAATAAGGAACTGTCCATTAAAGGACCCGAGGCTGACCCTCATCCGCAACAATTTCCGATTCATACAGAACTTCATCACCGCCGCGGGCTACAGGGACGGCATCGACGGGGTGCTGGCGGACCTCGGGGTCTCCTCGCACCAGTTCGACACCGCGGAAAGAGGCTTCTCCTTCAGGTTCGAGGCACCTCTCGACATGAGGATGAACAAGGAAGCCGAGGTCTCGGCGGCAGACATACTCAACGGCTACGGCCAGGAGGAGCTCGGGGAGCTGTTCAGGCTCTACGGGGAGGTGGACAACAGCCGGAAGATTGCCTCCATGATATGCCGGTACAGGGAAAGCAGGCCGCTCAGGACAACCGGAGACCTGTACGAGGCACTGTCAGCGGCCATACCGAAGGCCGCCGGGCACAAATTCCTCGCAAAGATATACCAGGCCCTCCGGATAGAGGTAAACCGGGAAATGAAGGCCCTCGAGAAATTCCTCTGCGGGGCGGCTGCCGTGCTGAAGCCGGGGGGAAGGCTCGTGGTGATAACCTACCACTCCCTGGAGGACAGGATGGTAAAGAACTTCATCAAGGCAGGCAACATCGGAGGGAAGGTGGAGACGGACATATTCGGGCATGCGGACGTCCCTTTCAGGGCGGTGAACCGCAAGCCGGTCCTGCCGGAAGAAGAGGAGATATCCGCCAACACCAGGGCCAGGAGCGCAAAGCTCCGGATAGCCGAAAGGACAGGTGCAAAGGCCTGACAGGCAGCAATACAACGGAATGGCATGACAGGGAAAGACGACATACGGGAAGATGAGGTGACCGGGACGGAAGAAGCCCGGGAAAGCACGGGAGCCGGGGACAGCAGGCTCGGCCGGATAGTGAGGACTGTCGGGCGGGGCGAGATACTGTTCACGCTCAAGTGCGACAAGTTCTTCCCGCACATCCTGTACGCGTTCTTCCTGATTTTCCTCGTGCTGGTGCTGAACCTCATGATAGAGAAGACCCTGGTGGAGATGGAGGAGAACAGGAAGGTGCTGTACGACATGAAAGTGGCGCTGACCCACAAGAACACGGAGCTGATAGGGCTCGAGAAGTTGAGCTCGGTCCAGGAGCTCCTGGAAAAGGCCGGGTCCGACCTTACCATACCTGACGGGCCGGCCATAGTTATAAAGGACTGACACGGGACCGGGGAAGGAGGAGCCCGGGCAGGCCGGGAACGGTTTACGACGAACTGACGTTTAGTTATGACAGACGGGAAACAGGACATAGATACGGCAGGGAAGAAGGGAGACGGGATCGGGATGACCCTGTTCGGGCTCTACTTTGTCTTCCTGTTCATGGCCTGCGTCATAATAGGGAGGATAGTCTATATCCAGCTGTTCTACAAGCCGGAAAGCGTGTACATGGAGAAATTCACCCCGGCCAGCCGGAAGGTAGTGATAGAACCCGAGCGCGGGGCCATACTGTCGCATGACGGCAGGATACTCGCGGCCTCCACCCCCAAATACCAGATAGCCATGGACTGCACCGTGCGCAAACGAGAGTTCGCCGGGCTGTCCGACAGGAACAAGGGCGAACGCTGCGAAGCCGAATGGATGGGGAAGGCAAGGAAGCTCGCAGCCGGGCTCGCGGAGATATACGGGGACAGGACAGCCGCCGAATACTACAGGATGATAGCCGAAGCCCGAAGGAACTACAGGCAGTACATCCGCATAGGGGGCCTCATCGACCACGAGACCCTGCAGAAAGTGAAGGCCCTCCCGCTGTTCGAGGAGGGACCCAACAAGGGGGGCATCCTGATAGAGAAGTTCGACAAGAGGATATACCCGTACGGCTCCCTCGCCAGGAGGGTGCTGGGCCATCTCGACGACAACAACCCGAACAACGACGACGTCGGCATAGAAGGGAAATACGACTACGAGCTCCACGGGACCGAGGGTATAGAATGGCTCCGGAAGACGGACAACCGCGAATATATCCGGGACTATGACAGCACCTTCGTGCAGGTTGAGAACGGCAGCGACGTGCGCACCACCCTGGACATAGACATCCAGGACATTGCCGAGAAGGCACTGAAGAACGGCATCCAGGGGCAGGAGAACATAGACGGGGGCTGCGCCATCGTCATGGATGTGAAGACAGGGGCCATAAAGGCCATGGTGAACCTCACCCTCGAGGCCGACGGCTCGGCCCGGGAGAGGTTCAACTATGCCATAGGCAGGGCCGACGCCCCGGGCTCGGTCTTCAAGACAGCCACCCTGATGACCCTGCTCGAGGACAGGAAGGCCACCCTGGACACCAGGGTGCCCACTTTCAAGGGGAAATGGTCCTACAACGGGGTAAGGCTTCCGGACGACCCTTACCTGAAGACCTGGAAATCCGACGACATCTCCGTGAGGGAGGGACTGGAAATATCCTCCAACCAGGTGTTCCGCTACCTTGTCTGCACCAGCTACGACAAGAACCCGGAAAGGTTCGTGAACAAGCTCTACGAATACGGGCTCGGGAGCACCTTCGACTTCGACCTGACCGGCTTCGCGTCCCCGGAAATCCCCATGCCGGGGGCCCCGAACTGGAGCGGCACCACACTCCCGACCATCGCCTACGGCTACAGCATACGGGAGACACCCCTGCACATAGCGATGTTCTACAACGCCATAGCGAACAAGGGCCGGCTCATGAAGCCCTACCTTGTGGAGTCCATAGAGAAGGACGGCAAGGTGGAGAAACGCATAAGGCCGCAGATACTCAACGGCTCCATCTGCTCCAGGAGCACGGCGGACAGCCTCGTGAGCGCGCTGAAGTCGGTCGTGGAGGAGGGCACCGGGAAACGGCTCCGGAACGCGAAGTGCGAAGTCGCCGGAAAGACCGGCACGGCGAGGATACTCGTGAACTTCACCAGGAACGGCAAGCAGGTCTCGGCATACCAGGACGACGAGGGCAGGCTGAAGCACCAGGGGACGTTCGTGGGCTTCTTCCCTGCCGACGACCCGAAATACACCGCGATAGTGGTAGTGTACTCGAAACTGTCGAAGATGTTTTTCTACGGAGGGGCCATACCGGCCAACGTGTTCAGGGAGATAGTGGACAACATATACAGCCTGACCCCGGGATGGAACGGGGAAATCCGCACGGCAGGGAAGGTGCCTGCCATGGCCCCTGCGAAGATAGAGACCGGGGCGGACATGCTGGACAGGGTGCCGGACATCGTGGGGCTGGGGCTGAAGGACGCCCTCTACTCCCTGGAGAACTGCGGCTACGGATATGAATACGAAGGGTTCGGGCACGTGGCAAGGCAGAGTCCCGCGGCCGGGACAAAGGCAGGAAAGGGCACGAAGGTAAGGTTCGTGCTGGAATAGGACAACCGCCGGGGCACCTGTCCCCGGCATAGCGATATATGGAAATGGACATAAAGGAAATAATAGAGGGCTGCGGGGCCGTATCGGCCGAAGGCAGCCTCGACAAAGAGATAGTCTCGATAACAGCCGACTCCAGGCAGGCAGGGGCAGGGGCCATGTTCATAGCAGTGAAAGGCTTCGCCTCCGACGGGCATTCATACATCCCGGCCGCCGTCGGGAAAGGGGCCTCCGCCATTGTCTATGACGACGAGGCGGCCCTCGGTGCGGCATTCGCGGCAGCCGGGACGGAAAGGGACGCGTCCAGGGACGGGGTCACCTACATAAAGGTGGAAGCATCCCGCCACGCCCTGGCCGTCATAGCCTCTAACTTCTACGGGAGGCCTTCGGAAAAGCTCACCCTGGTGGGCATCACCGGGACCAACGGCAAGACCACGACCGTGACCCTGCTCTACAACCTGTTCAGGGACCTCGGCTACGAGTGCGGTCTGCTCTCCACAATCGCGAACTATGTGGGGACGAGGAGCAGCGAGGCCGTGAACACGACTTCCGACCCGATAACCATCAACTCCCTGCTCGCCGAGATGGTGAGGACCGGATGCTCGTACTGCTTCATGGAGGTGAGCTCGATAGGGATAGAGCAGGAAAGGGTGGCAGGGCTGAAGTTCAAGGCCGGCATATTCTCCAACCTCACCCACGACCACCTCGACTATCACAAGACATTCGCCGAATACCTCAGGTGCAAGAAGCTCTTCTTCGACAACCTGCCGGCAGATGCCGTGGCCATCACCAACGTGGACGACAGGAACGGGCTCGTTATGGTCCAGAACACGAAGGCCAAGGTGGTGACCTACTCCTGCAGGACCATGGCCGACCACACCTGCAGGATAATAGAGGAAAGCTTCGACGGGATGCAGCTCAACATCGACGGGAAGGAATGCTGGACAAACCTCATAGGGCAGCACAACGCCTACAACATCCTGGCAATCTATTCCACCGCGGTGAGCCTCGGGGCCGGCCCCGAGGAGGCTCTGATAGGGATAAGCCGGCTGAAATCCGCCAGGGGACGCCTCGAGACCCTCCGGGGCCCGAGGGACATTTCCGTGGTAATAGACTATGCACACACCCCGGACGCCCTGGAGAACGTGCTGAAGACCCTCCGGGAAATCGCCCCGGAACGCGAGCTGGTATGCCTCTTCGGATGCGGAGGGGACAGGGACAGGACCAAGCGGCCCGAAATGGCGGCAGTGGCCCAGAAGCTGGCGGACAGGATTATTGTCACCTCCGACAACAGCCGCACCGAGAGGACCGAGGACATAATGGAGGACATAAAGGCCGGGATGGACATCCGGGGCAAGGCCAGGTCGCTGTTCATAGCTGACCGTAAGGAAGCCATCCGGACAGCCATAATGACAGCGCAGCAGGGAGCCACGATACTTCTCGCCGGTAAAGGGCACGAGACCTACCAGATCATAGGGAAGGAGAAGCGGCATTTCGACGAGAAGGAGATAGTTGAGGAGATTTTCAGGGAAGCCGCAGCCGCGGAGTAGAATGAGGACAAAAACAGGAAACGAATATGCTGTACCATCTGTTTGAAGCATTGAAGGAATACGACATCCCGGGGCAGGGGCTGATGAGCTACCTGTCCTTCCGGGCCATGATGGCGAGCGTCACCGCCATGCTGATATCCCTCATAATAGGCAAGAAGATAATACGCTGGCTCCAGAAGAAACAGATAGGGGAAGAGATAAGGGACCTCGGGCTCGAGGGCCAGATGCAGAAGAAGGGGACGCCGACCATGGGAGGCATCATCATCTTCATAGCCGTGGCTGTCTCCGTCCTCCTTTTCGCGGACCTGACGAACATATACACCATAATCCTGCTGATAACCACGGTATGGTTCTTCGGCATAGGGTTCACCGACGACTACATAAAGGTGTTCCGGCACAACAAGGACGGGCTGAGCGAGAAAGGCAAGCTCGCCGGGCAGATACTTTTCGGTCTGGGGCTCGGGCTTACGGTATGCTTCAGCCCCGACATCGTGGTCAGGGAGAAGGTCCAGGTGGAAAGTCCCGCAGAGTCTGCCGCAGTCCGTGACAGTTCCGCGCTGCTGCAGGCTGCCGCTCCGGTTGCGGCCGGTGCGGTCTCCGGCACGGCTCCCGGAGAATGGAAGAAGGAAGACGTCGTGAAAAGCACGAAGACCACGCTTCCGTTCATAAAGAACCATGAGTTCGACTACAAATGGCTGTCCCCGTTCAAAGGGAAGATGGGATGGTACTGCAAGTGGGCCATATACGTGATAATGATAGTGCTCGTGATAACGGCCTGCTCCAACGGGACCAACCTCACCGACGGCATGGACGGGCTCACGACCGGGACGTCGACGATAGTGGTCGCCGTGCTCGGCATCTTCGCCTACCTCTCGGGAAACATCATAAACGCGGAGTACCTGAACATCATGTACATTCCGGGGACCGGGGAGATAGGCGTGTTCATGGCGGCTTTCGCCGGGGCCCTGATAGGCTTCCTCTGGCACAACTCCTACCCGGCCCAGGTCTTCATGGGCGACACGGGCAGCCTGATGATAGGAGGGGTGATAGGGGTCTGCGCCATCCTCATAAGGAAGGAGCTCCTGCTCCCTGTCCTGTGCGGGGTATTCCTCGTCGAGACCCTCTCGGTGATGATCCAGCGGACCTGGTTCAAGATTACCAAGCGCAGGTACGGCACCGGAAGGAGGGTATTCAAGATGACTCCCCTGCACCATCATTTCCAGAAGGAAGGGGTGGACGCCATCATAACGAAGCCGGCGAGGGCCCTGCCGGAGGCGAAGATAGTGGTGAGGTTCTGGATTGTGGAAGTGATTCTGGCGGTGCTGACAGTGGCCCTGCTGAAAGTCAGGTAGAAGCCGGACCGGCCGGTAAAGGAAATTT
>JADIMQ010000104.1 GCA_017694655.1 Candidatus Cryptobacteroides merdigallinarum | reverse complement strand
TGTATAGTGGATAGCGGGATATATCATCATCGGCTCCTCGTAGGGATTGACACCGGTAATCTTCTCATACATCTGGAAAAGGTTACCATAACGGGCTGTGATGACATCCTTACCGAGTCTCTGGATGGCAGAGGAGAAATCCAGGAACACTGCGAGACCTGTCTCGTTCACACCATAGCCGGCGTCACATCTTTCCTTTGCAGCACGGGATGCCACGTCACGGGGAACAAGGTTTCCGAAAGCAGGATAACGGCGCTCCAGATAGTAGTCGCGGTCTTCCTCGGGAATCTGAGAACCCTTGATCTGTTTTGCACGGAGCTTCTTTACATCCTCCATTTTCTTGGGAACCCAGATACGTCCGTCATTACGGAGGGACTCACTCATGAGGGTCAGCTTGGACTGCTGGTCACCATGAACAGGGATGCAGGTAGGGTGAATCTGGGCGAAGCAGGGATTCGCGAAATAAGCACCTTTTTTATAGCAGTGCCATGCGGCGGAGCCATTGGAGTTCATCGCATTGGTTGAAAGGAAATATGTATTTCCGTAACCGCCCGAAGCCAGCACCACTGCATGCGCCCCGAAACGCTCGATCTCGCCAGTAACGAGATTGCGGGTAATTATGCCGCGGGCCTCACCGTTAATGACTACCAGCTCAAGCATCTCATGACGGGGATAGGACTTCACAGTACCCTTGGCAATCTGACGGTTCAGGGAAGCATATGCTCCGAGAAGCAGCTGCTGTCCGGTTTGACCGCGGGCATAGAACGTACGGCTAACCTGCGCACCACCGAAAGAACGGTTCGCAAGCATTCCGCCGTATTCCCTGGCGAAAGGTACGCCCTGGGCAACGCACTGGTCGATGATGTTCCCGCTGACTTCGGCAAGCCTGTAGACATTGGCCTCACGGCTGCGGTAGTCCCCTCCCTTTATGGTCTCATAGAACAGGCGGTAAACAGAGTCATTGTCATTCTGGTAGTTCTTTGCGGCGTTTATACCTCCCTGCGCGGCGATAGAGTGGGCGCGGCGAGGCGAGTCGCTTATGCAGAACACCTTCACATTATAACCGAGTTCACCGAGAGAGGCAGCTGCAGACGCCCCTCCGAGTCCGGTTCCGATGACGATGATCTCGAGTTTCCTTTTGTTGCCCGGATTGACAACATGAAGCTGAGATTTATGCTTTGTCCATTTCTCAGACAAAGGACCCTCAGGAATCTTAGAAATTAATTTTTCGGCCATTTTATACTGATTATTGAAATTTCGCCACAATTTTAATGATTTTTATGCAAATGAGCAATTAATTTGCGCATTACATCGTAGATACGGGAGCAGTCCCGGAGACGTAGTCACTGAAAGCCGCGGAATACATACCGAAGAACTTCTCCGAAATCCTGTCGTAAAGGGATAGATACTCGCTTTCCGTTATGATGCCGGCCGCAAAACGGGAATAGCCCTTCTCGAACTCCGCCCTTATCTCCCTTTCCGCCCTGCGGCAGCAGGACAATGTGGAAGCGGTGCCGGGCATGCCACCGAGGACATACCTGAGGTCAACATACATGGAAGCGTTGCTTACACCTCCTGAAGGGAACACATACGTGTCCTTCAGCCTTGTGGAAAGGCCGCAGAAAGTCTCCGGACCGGAAACAGGGAAACCGGAAAGGGCTTCAGGGACATGGTCTTCCAGGGACACGGGCACGGGCACTGCCACGGACACCGCAGGATAGCCGAGAGCAGCCCAGAGCACGGCCCCGGAAGGGTCCTCCCCGGCAGCCACGCCCTGTATTACCACGGATGCGGAAGTGGACCTCCTCGGTATGAAATCAAGGTCAGGCACTATCCCGGTCGTCCCGGCCAGGAAAGCCGAGGAATCCCGTACCAGGTCCACACCGGCCACAGACTGGCGGTAGGAACGGGAAAGGCTGTCCACTATGTCGAGAGGGTGCAGCCCGCCGAGGCTCCCCCGCCTTGCCATACCGTTGAAAATCCACTGGGCTGTATTCCAGCGCTCCACTCCCCTCCACCTTTTCCGGTCCCCGGACCATGAAAAGTTGGTAACGACGTCGAACCCTCTTCCGGAGAAGGCCAGGTCCCTCATGACGTATGTATAGTTCCCGGTCTCGAACCAGGCCGCCCCTCCACAGGCGTCGATGCACCCGAAATTGGCTTCAACCCCGGCAGGCCTGGCCAGGGTATCGAGGAAATGCCTGAAATCCTCCACAGTGGCGCATATCTCCAGGGCCCTGTACATGAGGATGCCCTCCCTGTCCATCATGCTGGAGGGCACATCGTCATCCTTCAGGCAATAGGAAGCCGTGTTGATGACCGCGAACCCGGCAGTGTTCACCCCGGCCCAGACCTCGCCTCCCGGAGAGGACGAGTTCACGAGCCCGACAAAAGAGTAGCGCTCCCCCTTGAAATGCCTTATGCTGTTGTCGAGATTGCCGGTATCCCGGTGCTTCCAGATAAGCGGGCGTCCGTCGGCTGTCCTCGTTATTATGGCGGAAGTACACCCCGCCGAGGAAGGCGCGGCCAAGGAAACCAGGGCCGCAAGGACAAATATTGTAAATATGTGTTTCATCTGTTCGGGAAAAGCCCGGAGAGCATGGGCCTCCGGAAGGAAAAACATCAGCATGAGCCGGCATTAGAACAGGGTGGCATCCCCGGGGCCGGGGACATCCGCCGGAGGTTCCATGCCGAGATGGCTGTATGCCAGCCCGGTCACCTCCCTGCCCCTCGGGGTGCGCACTATGAACCCCTCCTTTATGAGGAAAGGCTCGTAGACTTCCTCCAGGGTGCCCTGGTCCTCACCTATCGCGGTGGCGATGTTGTTTGCCCCGACAGGGCCGCCCCTGAACTTCGTGATTATCGTCTTCAGTATCTTGTTGTCCACGGCATCGAGCCCCCTCTTGTCTATGTTAAGGGCATCCAGGGCATAGCGGGCTATCCCGAGGTCTATGTGCCCGTCACCCACGACCTGCGCGAAATCCCTCACCCGCCGCAGCAGGGAATTGGCGATACGTGGGGTGCCGCGGCTCCTGAGGGCCACCTCATGCGCTGCATCCCTGTCTATCCCCACCCCGAGGATGGAGGCGCTCCTCTCCACTATGTGCACCAGGTCACCGGTATCGTAGTATTCCAGCGCGAACTTTATCCCGAACCTGGCCCTGAGGGGCGAAGTGAGCAGGCCGCTCCTGGTCGTGGCCCCTACCAGCGTGAAAGGGTTCAGTGAAATCCTCACGGAACGGGCTCCGGGCCCCTTGTCTATCATTATGTCTATGACAAAGTCCTCCATGGCCGAATAGAGGTATTCCTCCACCACGGGTGACAGGCGGTGTATCTCGTCTATGAAGAGCACGTCCCCCTCGTCAAGTGAAGTCAGCAGGCCGGCCAGGTCCCCCGGCTTGTCCAGCACAGGGCCCGAGGTCACCTTCAGGCTTGCACCGAGCTCGTTGGCTATGATGTGCGCAAGGGTGGTCTTGCCGAGCCCGGGCGGCCCGTGGAACAGGACATGGTCCAGTGACTCCCCTCTCATCCTGGCGGCCTTGACGAAAATCTTCAGGTTCGCAATAATCTTGTCCTGGCCGGTGAAGTCACCGAGGGCCTGCGGCCTTATCACGCTGTCGAGCTCCCTGTCCCTGCCGGTCTCCGCGGCATGCGGGTCGAACCTCTCCTCCATCATAATCAGAAAAATTTTTTACAAATATAGTCTATTTTAAAGGAATGATTGTGTATATGGCTGTGTGGATATGTTGATAACTTCAGAATGTATACTGAAAATCAGTTAGTTGCCTCCGGATCTTGTTTACATCCCGAGAGGGAACTCCTGGAGGAAACTTGTCGGGAACATGTTTGTATTTTCCTTTGAAATTGAAAATTAATCCGGCTTATACGTTTTTTTCGGATTTTATAATTTATTTTTGGGATTCTTTTCACAGGGTTATGTACAGGTTATCTACATCTTTTTGAGGGGTTGTCAACAGGTTTTCAACAGAAAAATGCACTGAAATGTTAATAAACGCAAAATCTACATCATTGCTGGAGGAGAGGCTGGCCGCGTCCGGAGAGGTGTTCTGCTCCGGGCTCTTCCTGTCCGCGCGCTGGTTCGTGCTGTCCTCGGTCGCCAGGGCGGGGATGCACCTGGTGGTTCTCCCGGACAAGGAATCCGCGGAATACTGCGCCTCGGACCTGTACAACCTCATCGAGGGGGACAGGGTCTTCTTCCTCCCGGATACAGGGAAGAGGATAGAGCGGAGCAACTACAAGGCCTCCCTCGAGGTGCAGAGGACCTCCGCCCTCGGGCGCATCATGGAGGGAGGTCGGAACGGCCTTACCGTGGTGGTGTCCTACCCCGCCGCCCTCGGGGAGAAGATGCCGTCCGGGGAGAAGGTGAGCGAGTCGGTGATAACCATAAGGAAGGGGGACGAGGTGGACCACGGGAGCCTTTGCGCACGGCTCTCCCAGGAGGGTTTCTCGAAGGTGGACTTCGTCTCCGAGCCCGGCCAGTACGCTGTCCGCGGAGGGCTCGTGGACATATTCTCCTACTCGTTCAACAATCCTTTCAGGATATCCTTCTTCGGGAGCGAGGTGGAGAGCATAAGCATATTCAACTGCAACACCCAGCTTTCGGAGAGCCAGGTGGAGAGCGTGGACATATACCCGGAGATAGTGTCCGCGGACGACGGGGACGGAAGCCCAGTCACGGACCTCTTCCCAGATGACACCACCGTATGGCTGGACTCTTCCGACATGTACCGCGGGGAATGGTTCTACGCCGGCCTGGAGAGGTTCAGGAGGGTATATGTCGACACTCCCCTTTCCCGGCAGGACGAGGACCAGGTAAAGTTCAGCATTTCCCCACAGCCGGTCTTCAACAAGAATTTCGAGCTCCTTGTGGAGGACATAAGGAAGCGGACGGAGGAAGGCTGGAAGGTGTACATATTCGGGGAGAAGGAATCGCAGCTGGAGAGGCTCCGCTCCATACTTTCCCAGTACGGGGGCGTGATTCCGGAATTCTGCCCCGGAAAGAACATACACAACGGCTTCATAGACAGCCAGGACCGGATATGCTGCTACTCCGACCACGAGATATTCGACAGGTTCCACCGTGTCAGCATCCGCAGGAGCGTTGAGAAGAGCGAGCAGCTTACCATAAATGACCTCACCTCCTTCAACATAGGCGACTATGTTGTGCACATAGACCATGGCGTCGGCATATTCGGCGGCCTGGTCCGCATCCGGGATGACAAGGGAAGGATGCACGAGGTGGTTAAGCTTATATACAAGGACAACGACACTGTGCTTGTATCGGTGCACTCCCTGCACAAGATATCCAGGTACAGGTCCAAGGATTCCGAGCCGCCGAAGATACACAAGCTCGGCTCGAAGGTATGGCAGAACCTGAAGGCCGGTACTAAAAAGAAGGTCAAGGACATTGCCAAGGAGCTTATCCAGCTTTACGCCAAGAGGAAGAGTGTCAGGGGATTCGCCTTCTCTCCGGACTCATACCTTCAGGAAGAGCTCGAGTCCTCCTTCATGTACGAGGATACTCCGGACCAGGAGAAGGCTGTCCGTGCGGTGAAGATGGACATGGAGGCCGACTATCCCATGGACAGGCTTATCTGCGGGGACGTGGGCTTCGGTAAGACGGAAGTAGCTGTCCGGGCCGCGTTCAAGGCCGTGGCAGACAGCAAGCAGGTGGCCGTGCTCGTCCCTACCACCATCCTGGCCCTCCAGCATTACAACACCTTCCGGAGCCGCCTCAAGGACTTCCCGTGCAACATAGACTATATAAGCCGCCTCCGGACCGCGAAGGAGGTCTCCGAGATACAGCGTAAGCTGGAATCCGGGGCTATAGATATCGTGATAGGTACCCACAAGCTGTTGGGGAAGGGATTCAGTTTCAAGGATCTGGGCCTGCTCATAATAGACGAGGAGCAGAAGTTCGGCGTGAGCGCCAAGGAGAAGCTGCGCCAGATGAAGGCTTCGATAGATACCCTTACCCTCACGGCGACCCCGATACCGAGGACCCTGCAGTTCTCCCTCCTGGGGGCCAGGGACCTTTCCATAATCAACACCCCTCCGCCGAACAGGATCCCTGTGCAGACAGAGATAATGCTTTTCGACCACGGAGAGATAAAGCGCATAATAGACTACGAGCTCAACAGGGGAGGGCAGATATTCTTCGTCCACAACAGGGTGGAGGAACTCCAGTCGGTCTATGATATCCTGCACAGGATAGAGCCCGACATGAAGATATGCGTGGCCCACGGGCAGATGGAGGCCAAGACCCTCGAAAACAAGATCCTCGACTTCATGGAAGGGGACTACGACATGCTCCTGTGCACCACCATCATAGAGAACGGCCTCGACATACCGAACGCCAACACCATCATCATAAACCAGGCGCAGAACATAGGGCTCAGTGACCTGCACCAGCTCAGGGGAAGGGTAGGCAGGTCCAACAAGAGGGCCTTCTGCTACCTTATCGTCCCTCCTCTCGTCTCGATAACCGACGATGCAAGGAGGAGGCTCAAGGCCATAGAGTCCTTTTCCGACCTCGGGAGCGGCTTCAACATAGCCATGCAGGACCTCGACATCAGGGGGGCGGGGAACCTCCTCGGTGCGGAACAGAGCGGGTTCATATCCGACATGGGGCTCGAGACATACCAGAAGATACTTGCGGAGGCAATGGAGGAGCTCGGGGTGGAGACCGGGGCATCTTCCGGACGTTCCGACGAGTCGTACATTTCCGACTGCACCATCGAGACTGACCAGCTTGCCCTTATCCCTGACACCTACATAGACATCACCGCCGAGAAAATAAGGATATACAAGGAACTCGACTCCATATCCGACGAGAAGACACTCGACAGGTACAGGAAGATGCTTGAAGACAGGTTCGGCAAGATACCGGAGGAACTGGACCGCCTGTTCGAGATAGTGAAGATAAGGCAGCTCGGGCTGAAGCTCGGGTTCGAGAAGATAATAATAAAGAACGGAGTGATGATATGCTTCTTCGTCTCCAATCCGCTGTCGAAGTACTACCGTTCGGAAAAGTTCTCGTCTATCCTGCAGAGTATCAGCAAGTACCCTGCCATGTTCGACCTCAAGCAGAACGACAGCAAGTTAAGGATATTCGTAAAAAATGTAGGAACTCTCTCCAGGGCCTGCGAGATTTTGAAAAAATTGTAATAAATTTACACCCATGCCAAATCTTGTAGTGGATATAGGCAACACGGCGCTGAAAGCCGCATACGCCGACGGGGTCACACTGGGGAAGACATACCGTTACCAGGGGGAGAGGATGATTGACTTCATCCTTTCACTTACCGTAAAGAACAGGCCGGATGTCCTGGTTGTCGCTTCCGTCCGCGGGACAGGGGATAGCGACCGGGACAGGCTCGCTGGTGCTTGCGGCCGTCTTGTGCTCATAGATTCCGGTGACAGCGGGCTGTACTCCTCCATGGGCATACCGCCGTATCTTTCACCGGACCGCCTGGCCTCAATCGTGGCCGCAAGGTACCTGTTCAAGGGGAAGGGATGCACGGTCTTCGACTTCGGTACCACCCTTACGGTAGATTTCGTCGGCCCGGACGGCAAATATTCAGGAGGCAACATATCTCCCGGCTGCCGCACGAGGTTCAAGGCCCTGAACAGGTACTCCAGGACCCTTCCCCTGCTTGACACACCTGATACAGTTGAGCCGGCCGGAACTTCCCTCGTATCTTCCATAGAGTCAGGCGTAATATCGGGCATAATCTTTGAACTTCAGGGATATTTTGCCATGAATCCTGAAAATATAGCCGTTTTTACGGGGGGAGATGCAATTTATTTTGCAAAACGCGTTAAAAACGCCATCTTTGTAGTTTGTAATTTAGTCTTGATGGGATTAGCTATAGTGGCTGATGAGTATGTTGAATAGAATTTACTTGGCTTTGGTCATAGTCGGGGTGATGTGCTCCTGTCTGTCCTCATACGGGCAGACCAACGGATCTTACGGGGCATATTCGCCATATTCCGTGTTCGGGCTCGGGGACCTTTCCCGTGAAGGTACAGCCTACAACAAGAGTATGGGCGGCGTGGGCATAGCATCGAACAACAGGAGGTTCATGAACATAATGAACCCGGCTTCCGTGTCAGTCCGTGACAGCAGTTCCTTCATGGCCGACTTCGGTGTCGTGCAGAAGAACACCATATTCCGGCAGAACGACCTCCGGTCAGGGAACAACACCTTTAACATGTACAACTTCGTCATCAGCTTCCCTGTCTACCGTTCTTCGGCCCTCATGGTGGGCATAACCCCGTTCAGCGACATAGGTTACAACATAAGCCTGAAGCAGACCGACCCTGACATCATAGGCAATACCGGGAACATCACCTACAATACCTACGGGGAGGGGAGTGTCTACCAGCTTTTCCTTGGGGGAGGGGTCACCTTCTGGAAAAGGCTTTCTGTCGGGGCCCAGGGAATATATTATTTCGGTACCCTCGACAAGGTCTACAACGAGGACTTCAGCAATACCTCCTACGCTTCCCTGAACAGCGGATACAACCTCCTCGTGAGGGGATTCACCGGAAAGTTCGGGATACAGTACCAGCAGCCTCTCGGCAACGACCTCGCCCTTGTCTTCGGGGCTACCTACAGGCTCGGTACAGGCATAGGCGGGAAGACAATATATTACGAGAACAAGAACACTTCCGAGATAGTGGATACCCTTGTGTACAGCGAACTGACCAACGGCAGGGACAATTCCCTGAGGATAGCCGGTGAGCTCGGGGTAGGGGTCTCCATAAAGAACGGGGAACGGTGGAGCGCGGAGTTCAACTACCTCAGGTCGGACTGGAGGAACAGCGGGATGGATGTCTATGACGGTTACAGTGTCAGCGGCGAGTCCGTCTTCACGTCGAGCGTGTCCCAGTCCTTCAGGGCAGGGTTCGAGATTGTGCCGAACAGGAATGACATAAGGTATTACCTGAGGAGATGCGCCTACAGGGTAGGGGCCTATTACGAGCAGGCCTACTACAAGCTGGACGGGAACATGGTGAATTCCATGGGCCTCACTTTCGGGGTCACCCTTCCGGTGTTCAGATGGTACAACGGTCTTACTATAGGGATAGATGTCGGGCAGAGGGGGAGCATGAGGACGAACATGGTACGTGAGAGATACGTATCTTTCGTGGTTGGCTTCAATATCTTCGACATCTGGTTCCAGAAGACGAGGTACAATTAAAGGTTTGGATGTGGACGGGGGATTCTATGCCGCACCGCGGTGCACGGAGGTTCTCCTGAGCCTGTATTTAAACAGCCTTCAAGGATTTGGTAATTGGAAAACAAACTTATTATAATTATGAAAAAGAATCTTCTTTTAATTTTCTCCGCCGTTTTCATGATGGCCGGGACCTGCGTGCTCTCCGCCCAGGGCAAATACGGCGCCGACAGTGCCGAATGTATAAAATACCTGTCCTATTACAACGAGTATTACAAGCAGAAGAATTATGACGATGCCCTCCCTAACTGGAGAAAGGCATACGAGCTCTGCCCTCCTACGGCAAACCAGACCATGCTCATAAACGGTACCGCCCTCTACAGGCGCCTCATAAGCGAGAACCGTAACAACAGCATATATGTGGAGTCCCTCATTGACACCCTCATGACCCTCCACGACATCCGTGCTGAATATTATCCGAAATATTCAGTGACTGCCCTCAACAACAAGGGGCTCGACATGATAAACTATATCAAGGACGACCCGGAGAGGCTCTACAAGGAGTTCAAGGGCATAATAGAGAAGAACCAGGAGAACGTGAAGCCGCAGATTCTCCTGTTCCAGCTCAATACTGCCTGCCAGCTGTACCAGAACGGCTCCGTGATGCCTGACGATGTCATCCAGGAGTACAACAGCGTGATGGATCTCCTCGAAAGGATGAAGCAGACCCCTGAAATAGATAAGATAAAGACAGACTGCGAGAGCATCTTCATAGCCAGCAACGTTGCAAGCTGCGACAACCTCATAACCCTCTTCACACCGAGGTACGAGGCTAATCCGGATGACCTCCAGCTCGTTTCCAACATAGTCAGGATGCTTTCCTCTACCGAGGGATGTACGGACAATGACCTCTTCATGAATGCAGCCAACTCCATGCACAGGCTCGACCCTTCCTATTCGTCTGCATATTTCCTCTACAGGCTCTATTCCACGAGGGGTGATGTGGACAATGCCCTCAAGTACATGGATGAAGCCATCTCATACCCTGAATCCGACAATATGCAGGACGCGCAGTATTACTATGAGGCTGCCGCTTTCGCGTTCAAGAATTCGAGGAATTCCACTGCCTTCGAGTATGCCAACAAGGCTGCCGAGCTCGACCCTTCGCTTTCAGGCAAGTCCTACATGCTGATAGGCACTATCTGGGGTTCACTCGTATGCCAGGGCAACGAGATTGAGAGAAGGGCCCCTTACTGGGTAGCCGTGGACTATCTTGTAAAGGCAAAGAACGCGGACTCGTCCCTGGCCGCCGAGGCAGACAAGCTCATAGCGCAGTACCGCCAGTATTATCCGCAGACTGCAGAAGCATTCATGTATAACGTAACGGACGGTGATTCCTATACTGTATCCTGCGGCGGAATGCGCGCTGTCACTACGGTGAAGACACAGCAGTAAAATTCCCTGTATCTTGAAGAACAGGTCAATATATCCTGGTGCGGTCGCCCTGAACCTTGTTTGGGGCGCCGCTTTCCTTTTATCTTCCTGCAGGAACGACCTCGGGACGGCCGAGAAGCTGGACCTGGCGGAGACCCCGGTGCAGACAGTTGACAACATGTTTGTCGTGCAGTCGGAGAACGGGGTGCTGCAGATGAGGATGGAGGCCGAGGTCATGGAACGGTACCAGAACGACTCCATGTCCTACGAGCTCTTCCCGAAGGGCCTTGCCGTCTTCGGGTACAATGAGGAAGGTCTGCTCGAGACCGAGATTACCGCGGACAACGGCCGCCATGTAAAGGTAGAGAAAGACGACAGCGAGAAGTGGGAGGCTTACGGGAACGTTGTCGTGAAGAACATAATAAACCAGGAGGTCATGGAGACCGATACCCTTTACTGGGACAGGAAAAACGAAAAGATATTTACGGACTGCTATGTGAAACTCTATTCCCCGGACGGTTTCATGCAAGGCTACGGCATGGAGTCCGACCAGCGTGCGCGCAACTCGGTTATCCTGCGTCCGTTCGACAGCTACGGCGTCATTGTGCAGGACAGTACCGAGGTCAGGATAGATTCAGTCAATTTCATAGGACCTATGATAAAGAAATAGTGCTGCAACTGTTTGAAATAAGCGAAAACAGTTCTTGGATTCAACTAAAATTGTTATCTTCGCGCACTAAAACCGGAATAATTTAAAATTTGATATAAAAATGGCTGTTCTTGAAAAAATTCGAGTGAAGTTCGGCATATTGATTTCAGTCGTGATTGCACTGGCCCTGCTTTCATTCATCATTGACCCGAACACAATAAGTCAGGTGGCTTCCACCATGTCGGAGAAGTACCGCGTAGGCAAGGTAAACGGCAACTCCGTCTCATACCAGGATTTCGAAAACGAGCTGAATTACCAGAACCGTATCTTCGAGTACATGTACAGGAGGAATGCCAATACCGACCAGGAGATGGACTATGTGAGGAATATGGCCTGGAAGTCTTTCGTGGACAGGTACATGTTCATTGTCAATGCGAAGAAGGCCGGTATCCAGGTGGGCAAGGATGAGCTTGCAAGCCTTCTTTCCGGCGATATGGTCTCTCCGCTCATATCCCAGATCTTCGTGGACGAGACAGGTGCTTTCTCTACCGAGATGCTCGACAGCTACATCAAGAATATGCAGTATGACCAGTCCGGACAGGCGAGGATGTTCTGGGACTATCTCCAGAACACGGTGACTACGGACCAGTATTACACCAAGTACAACAGCCTCTTCACGGCAAGCGACTTCCTCAATCCTCTCATGATGACGAACGAGATCGCAGAGAACAACAATTCTGCAACTGTGGAGTTTGTCATGATGCCTTACGGTTACCAGAGGGACAGCACAGTGACAGTTTCCGATGCCGAGATCAGGAGTTACTACAAGGAACACAAGAAGCTCTACAGGCAGGATGCGAGCCGTGACATAGAGTATGTCGTGTTTGAGGTCAAGCCTTCCCAGACGGACATTTCCGACGCAAATGACCAGGTTGTCAAGGTATATGACGAGTTCTCCACGACAGACAACGTGAAGAATTTCCTGATGAAGAACTCCGACAGGCAGTACACCGACGAGTGGTACAAGAAAGGTGAGCTCAGGACTGTTTCCGCCGATGTGGATGATTTCGTCTTCGCTGACGGTACAAGGACAGGCTCCGTGTCACAGGTCATAACCAAGGACAACACATTCATCGTGACCCGTGTGATGGACACTGCCATGGTGCCTGATTCGGTATTCGTGAACGGCATCCTTCTCCAGGGTGTACAGACAGACCTGGCAGACAGCCTCCTGAATGTGCTCAAGACCGGCAAGGACAATTTCGGGAATGTTGCCGCACAGTATTCGGCCTTCAACAATCCGCAGGCGGGCGCTCCTGGAGAGTACGGCTGGATGACGAAGAACAGCATGTTCCCTGGCGTTGAGTCTGTCTTCACTGCCAAGCTGAACGATATTTACGTGATTGAGACCCAGTACGGGAAGCATATAGTCAAGGTTACTGACAGGACAACGCCTGTACTCAAGAAGAAAGTGGCCATCCTCGAGAAGGAGGCTCTTCCGAGCGGCAATACCATCAACGAGTTTTACGTAAAGGCGAACGAGCTCGCTACCAAGGCTGACGGCAAGTATGACAATCTCAAGAAGGTTGTTAACGAGGAAGGGCTCGCACTCCTGACCAGGAACAACCTCAGGGAGGGTGATGAGAACGTTGGTTCCATCAACGACAGGACCAAGGAGATTTCAAAGTGGGCTTTCGAGTCCAAGGAAGGCAAGGTTTCCAATGTCCTTAACATAAACAACGACTATTATGTTGTAGCCGCCCTCAAGAAGATACACAAGGAAGGATATGCTCCTGTCAGCGATGTGGCTGCCAACATCAGTTCCATCATATACAACAGGAAGCTCGGTGAGAAGAAAGCTGCTGAAGTTGCCGAGAAGATTGCCGGCCTCACTTCCATGGAGGCTATCGCGGACACTCTTGGTACGACTGTGAGCAAGAG
>JADIMQ010000103.1 GCA_017694655.1 Candidatus Cryptobacteroides merdigallinarum | reverse complement strand
ATCGCTACTCTTTTATTATGTAGTGGTTGTATTATCTTAAATAAAACAAAAACACCGACTTTACATTCTTGGGTGTAAAACTGGGTGTTTGTTTTGCAATCTGCTGATTTTCAGCGTTTGTTGCGGAGAGGGAGGGATTCGAACCCCCGGAACGTTGCCGTTCAACAGTTTTCAAGACTGCCGTAATCGACCACTCTACCACCTCTCCAGTATTTTCTGCCGTGTGGCGGCAAAACCGCCTGTTTCACGAAATGGAGTGCAAAGATAGCAAAAATCTCATTCCGGTCAAAAAAAAGATGAGTTTTTCAATATTCCGGCCGGGTACATCCTGCAGGACAGGCTCAGAACACGACAGGGGAGGCTATATTCCTGAGGACCCTCACTGCGGACCAGGCGGCAATCTCCGCTGTGGCACTGTACACATCGACAACGGCACGCACCTGGCCATTCCTTATTTCCACCCTCTGGGTGTCCCCGGTGAAGCCTGGGGTAGAGACCATGGATACCGCCATACGGTCAGGCCCGACAGACGCCCTCGAGGCAGCCACAGTTACATTGACCTTGGTAGGGAAAACGGCGATAGCCTCGGCCGCAGTCCCGTGGAAAACCTCCCTCCTCTCCGTCTCCAGGGCACCGTCATACACTGGAGTACCCTTCAGGGCGGCAGGGCCCTTCTCATTGAAGAACCTGGCTTCCGCCCCTCCCATGAGGGCTACGGTCTGCAGCACATCGAAACCGCCCGTGGCCCCGGAAGCCACATATACCCTTGCCCCGGAAGACAGGGCGGCGGCACAGACCCTGCCGTAAAAGTCGTCATCGGCCAGTGCACCGACAGAGAGCACCACCATGGAGATACCGGCCCCGAGCACCGGTATGGCCATCTCCCTCAAGGCTGCAGGAGAAGCGGTCTCCACGATATAGTCCGGATGCAGCCCTATCAGCTCCCCTACACTTCCGCAAGACACGCACCCCGTCTCTGATGCAAGCGAGGCAGCATGCTCCGCCGTACGGGAATATACCCCGCACAGCCCGTATCCCGGAAGGAAGCCCTTCATCCACGCCTCCGCCACCAGACGGCCGAGACGTCCGCAGCCTGCTATAGCGAACCTCTTCATTTCTTCTCCTCCCTGGCGAAGAACCTCCACTGGAAGAATATCAGATACAGGGCGCCGCAGGTGACGCAGCTGTCGGCGAAATTGAATACCGGGGCAAAGAACCTGAACGGGTTCCCGCCTATCAGCGGCATCCACTCCGGAAAAGTCGTGTCAATGATAGGGAAATAGAACATATCCACCACTTTCCCGAAGAAGAACGGGGCATAGCCACCGCCCTCCGGCAGGAACTGCGCGACCGAAGTATAGGTGGACTCTCCGAAGAGAATCCCGTAGAACATGCAGTCTATGATATTGCCCAGGGCCCCGGTCGTTATCAGCGCCAGGCCGACAAGGACTCCGGCCGGAGTATCCTTCTTCAGCAGCGAGCGTATCCAGTACACAAGGGCGCCGAACAGCACAATGCGGAAGATGGAGAGCAGCAGCTTACCTGTCTGTCCCCCGAACTTCATGCCGAAGGCCATGCCCTCGTTCTCTATGAAATAGATCTGGAACCAGTTCCCTATGACGTTGAAATGCTCACCTATGCTCATGTTGGTCTTGACCAGGATCTTTATCACCTGGTCTATAACCACAAGCACAAGGCCCATAATCAGGAGCTTCGTCCCCTTGGAGATTTTCATCGGGCCTACTTGTTTTTGTTCAGCATCTCCTTGGCTTCAACAGTGAGGGTTGCATGAGGCACAAGGCGCAGCCTCTCCTTCGGGATAAGCTTTCCCGTCACGCGGCACACCCCGTAAGTCTTGTTCTCGATACGCACAAGGGCGGCTTCAAGGTTCTGGATGAACTTGTACTGCCTCTGGGCGAGCTGCCCGGCCTCTTCCTTGGAAAGGGTCGAGGCGCCTTCCTCCATCACCTTGAATGTAGGAGAAGTATCCTCGATGTCATTGCTGGAATCATGGGTAACGACATCTCTCAAAGTCTTGTATTCCTTCTTGGCCTTGTCAAGCATATCCAGGATAATGGCCTTGAACTCCTGGAGTTCCTCGTCACTGTAACGGACTTTCGTTTCCTGCCCGTTTACTTTCGTTTCCTCTGACATAATGTTTATATCAATTAAATTATTTATTCCTGTACACCCGTATGAATATGGAGGCGTCGCCCCACTCCACTTCCGCTGCGCCGTCACGTCCGGACGCAGGCTCCACACCGATGCCGCTGGACAAGGTCTGCGCGGAAATATAGTCCGAGAAACTCTCAAGCGCGCCTGAAATCTCGTCCGCCGCCTCCCCGTCCGCATATATCGTCACGAATATCTTGTCCGTAACATCGAATCCGCTGCTCTTCCGGAGGTTCTGTATCCTGTTTATAAGCTCCCTCGCCACTCCCTCTTTCTTCAATTCATCGGTGACCGTGATGTCCAGGGCCACGGTAAGCGGCCCGTCGGAGGCAACCAGCCAGCCCGGCATATCCTCGGAATTTATTTCATAGTCCCCCTTGGACAGCTTCACATCCCCGGAAGGAAGCCTCATCACGTACGGCTGTCCGGAGGCTTCTGCCGCCTGTATGGCAGATATCTCCTCCTGTGTCAAGCTGCCGAACGCCGCCGCAATCTCCTTCATCTGCTTGCCGTAGATCTTGCCCAGGGTCTTGAAGTTCGGCTTTATCTTCTTGGTTATGAGGCCGGCCGTCTCGGAAATGAATTCCGCATCCTTTACATTCACCTCGCCGAGAAGCAGCTGCCTGACCTTCCCGAGCTGCTCCCTTACCCTGTCGTCGATTACCGGTATCACAATCCTGGACAACGGCTGGCGCACCTTTATGTTCACCTTCCTCCTGAGTGCGAGGACCATGGAAGAAGCCCTCTGGGCCAGCTCCATCCTCTCCTCCAGGTCCTTGTCGACCACGGACGGGTCATAGGCAGGCATGGCCTCGTAGTGCACGGACTCTGCCCCGGGAACAAGGTCAAGGTACATCCTTTCCATGAAGAACGGGGCTATAGGTGCGGCGAGCTTCGCCACCGAGACGAGTACCTGGTAAAGTGTCTGGTATGCCGCCAGCTTGTCCTCGTCCATGGTGCCTCCCCAGAACCTCTTCCTGCCGAGGCGGACGTACCAGTTGCTGAGGTGGTCGCAGACAAAGGTCTGGATCATCCTCCCGGCCGTCGTCACATCGTATGCCTCGTACGCGTCCACGACATCCTTCACAAGGGTATTGAGCAAGGATATTATCCATCTGTCCAGCTCCGGCCTGCGGGCCATGTCCACAGGGGCGGCAGCAGGGTCGAACCTGTCGATATTGGCGTAAAGCGCGAAGAACGAATATGTGTTGTAGAGAGTCCCGAAGAATTTCCTCCTGACCTCGTCCACCCCGGCCTCGTCGAACTTGAGATTGTCCCACGGCTGCGAATTGGTGAGCATGTACCACCGGAGGGCATCAGGCCCGAACTTGTCCAGTACGGAGAACGGGTCCACGGCGTTCCCGAGGCGCTTGCTCATCTTGTTGCCGTCCTTGTCAAGGACGAGCCCGTTGGAAATCACTGTCCTGAAGGCGCACTTGCCGCTCACCATCGTATTTATCGCATGGAGGGTATAGAACCACCCGCGGGTCTGGTCCACACCTTCGGCAATGAAATCGGCCGTGCATCCGAAGTGCGGCGAGCCGAGGTTCCTCAGGCCCTCCTGGGCATACGGCATCGCCCCTGAATCAAACCACACGTCTATAAGGTCCGTCTCCCTCGTCATCTTCTTCCCGGAAGGCGACACAAGGTAGATCTGGTCCACATACGGCCTGTGAAGGTCTATCTTTCCATAATTCTCCTTCGACATGTCCTCCGGATTGAAACCTTTGTCCTTCAAAGGGTTTGACGACATGAAGCCAGCCGCCACGGACGCCTCTATCTCGGAGTAGAGCTCCTTGAGCGAGCCGATGCACTTCTCTTCCCTGCCGTCCTCCGTGCGCCATATCGGGAGCGGGGTGCCCCAGTAGCGGCTGCGCGACAGGTTCCAGTCCTGGATGTTCTCCAGCCACTTCCCGAAACGTCCCGTACCGGTGGACTCCGGCTTCCAGTTTATGGTATTGTTCAGTTCTATCATCTTGTCCCTCACCGCAGTAGTCTTGATGAACCACGAATTCAGAGGGTAGTAGAGCACCGGCTTGTCCGTCCTCCAGCAATGTGGATAGGTATGGACATGCTTCTCTATCTTGAAGGCCTTGCCCTGCTGCTTCAGCATCACGCACAGGTCCACGTCCAGTGTCGGGGCGTCCGGTGCGAGGGTGGAGTCGTACGCGTTCTTGACATACCGCCCGGCGAACTCCCGGTAATCGTCCGACACGTTCCGGGCCACATAGTCCGGGTCCATGTCCTCGATACGGTAGAAACGGCCCTGGCGGTCCACCTGGGCCTGACGGTCCCCGTTCCTGTCAACAATCATCATCGGGGGCACCCCGTTGGCCTTCGCCACCCTGTCGTCGTCGGCACCGAATGTCGGTGCGATATGCACGATACCTGTCGTACCCTCGTCCGTGGTCACGTAGTCTCCCGGAATGACCCTGAAGGCCCCCTCCCCTGGATTGAACCACGGGATCAGCTGGCGGTAGGATATCCCGACAAGCTCCTCACCCCTGAAAGTCCCGTCAAGTACCTTGTAAGGCACCAGCTTGTCCCCCGGACGGTAGTCCGCGAAAGACATGGAGGCAGCCTTCGGGTTGAAATGTCCGGACACCAGCTCCTTTGCCACTACATAGACGGCAGGAGCCCCTGTATACGGATTGAAGGAAAGCACCCTTACATACTCGATGGACGGGCCCACGCACAGGGCTGTGTTGGAAGGGAGCGTCCAAGGGGTCGTCGTCCACGCAAGGAAGTAGACCGGGGCCGTGGCATCCCTGAAGAGCTTCTCCGACTTCCCGTCCCGGAGCACCTCGAACTGCACTACGGCAGTGGTATCCTTCACGTCCCTGTAGCATCCGGGCTGGTTGAGCTCGTGCGAGCTGAGCCCTGTACCTGCGGCAGGGGAATACGGCTGTATGGAATATCCCTTGTAGAGAAGGCCTTTCCCGTAGATATCCTTCAGGAGATACCAGAGGGTCTCGATATATCTGTTGTCATACGTGATGTACGGGTCGTCCATATTCACCCAGTAGCCGATTCGCTCGGTAAGGGACATCCATTCCTTCGTATATTTCATCACCTCCTTGCGGCAGGCGTTGTTGTAGTCCTCCACACTTATCTTCGTGCCAATGTCTTCCTTGGTAATCCCGAGCATCTTCTCCACGCCGAGCTCCACAGGCAGCCCGTGGGTGTCCCACCCGGCCCTCCTGTTCACCTTGTAGCCGCTCTGTGTCTTGTACCTGCAGATGGAATCCTTGATGGACCTTGCCAGGACATGATGGATGCCCGGCATGCCGTTTGCCGAAGGCGGGCCCTCGAAGAAAACGAATTCAGGGGCGCCTTCCCTTATTTCCAGCGACTTCCTGAACGCATCTTTCTTCTTCCATTCCGCCAGGACCTCGTTCCCTGTCTCGACAAGGTCGAGTCCCTTGTATTCTCTGAAGCTCATATTTTCCTCTCCTTTCCTGTTCCTAAACTTTTTTCGTCACTTGCCGATAATTTGATTATTTTTGCAGCTACTGTTCCGGCAAATACTCTTAGCCTGCAAATATACGCAAAAAAATGAATATCCTCGACATTGTATTACTGGCCTGCCTCATACCTGCGGTCATCCAGGGACTGAGAAAAGGATTTATAGCCCAGGTCGTTGCCATAATCTCCCTGATACTCGGGGGCTGGCTTGCATACCGTTTTTCATCGGCCCTTACCGGATGGCTCGGACAATGGATTGAAGCCCCTGCCGCCGCAATGAACATCATTTCCTTCATCATCATTTTCGCCATCGTCGTGACCCTGCTTTTCCTGCTCGGGAAAATCCTCGAGGCGAGCATAAAGATCATACTCCTGGGCTGGCTGAACAGACTTCTCGGACTCATATTCGCACTGTTCAAGTATGTGCTCGTGCTGGGACTGCTGACGGTCCTGTTCGACTCCATAAACGGCAAGTTCAACATAGTGCAGGAATCCTACCTGAGCTCGTCTGTCATGTACAGCGGATTCAGGAGCATAGCGTACTCCATCTTCCCGTACCTGAAGTCACTCTTCTGACATAGCGTAAAAGTTTCCGGAAATGAAGATTATATCCATAGAGACATCCACAGCCCTCTGCTCCACCGCACTGTCGGAGGACGGGAGGCTCATAGCATACAAGGAAAGTTCAGAGCCCAGGGCACACGCAGCCCTTACCGCCAGATTCATCAAGGAGATGCTCGAAGAGAACGGGCTATCCCTCAAGGACTGCGGTGCCGTGTGCGTGAGCATGGGGCCGGGCTCCTACACGGGCCTCAGGGTCGGTGTTTCCACGGCCAAGGGCCTCTGCTTCGGCGGCAAGCTTCCGCTGCTGGCCACCGGAACACTCGACATCCTCGTCCAGCAGGCCATAGAAGGCAATATGCTGCCGGAAGGCTGCAGATACATAGTCCCGATGATAGACGCCAGGCGGATGGAGGCATATACGGCAGTCTTCACTGCACAGGGTAAGCAGATAAGGGAGACACGTCCGGAAATATTCACCCCGGACAGCTACAGTGACCTCCTGTGCGAAGGCCCGGTCCTCTTCATCGGGGACGCCGCCGGGAAATGTTCCTCGGTCATCAGCCATGCCTCGGCAACTTTCCGCGAATGCTGTCCAAAGGCCTCTTCCATGCCGGTGCTCGCCATGAGGGAATACAACGAAAAAAGGCTCAAAGATGTAGCATACTTCGAGCCTTTCTATCTTAAAGAGTTTGTCGCGACCGTCAGCCGGAAATCCGTACTGCCGAAGAAGCCCTGACTACAAAACTTCCCGGAGGGCGCGGAACAATGATTTCTCGTCGGTAATGGTCTTGTCCGAAAGCTGGCCGTCCTCTATCAGGAAATAGGCCGGGAGACGGGAGACATTGTACATCCGTGCGGCCGGGGAATTCCAGCCGAGGCCGTCGCACACATTCGTCCATTCGAGGCCCTGTGCGGACACTACCCTCTCCCAGGACGGCTTGTCCGCAGCTATCGCCACCTGGTAAATCTCCAGCCCCTTGTCCTTGTAGGTTTCATAGGCCTTTTTAAGGACATCGAGGTTGAACATCTTCTGCAGGGCGTTGTCCGGAGACCAGAAGCACAGAAGCACTGCCCTGGCATCCTTTGCCACTTCGCCAAGCCGGACCTGCTTTCCATTGACGTCAGGCAGTTCCATGTCGAGATACCCCACCTGCTCGGCAGTCTGCATCCTCACCCTGAGTTCCAGCTGACGGGACCTTGCCCCAGCCTCCTGACGCAGGGCCCTCACATACCTGGAATCCGGATAAACCGTGGCGAGGGAGTCCGCCGCATTCCTGAAGTGAAGGGCGTCCGTATCCTGTGAAAACACATAGAAGCCGTCGGAAACGGTCTGATAGAGCACCGGGACTACCGTAAGGGAGCGGGGGTTCTCCATCACATAGCGGACACATTTCCTGTAGTAGTCAGTGTAGCACTTCGCCAGTTCCTGCCTCAGGCGCGGCTGGTCCGCGTCCTTTCCGTTCTCCATGGCGGAGGCGAGGGAATCCATCTCCGACAGGAAGCCGGAATATTCCTCTTCCACAGAGGCGAGCTTCGCGGCCTCGTCGGAACCGCTCACGCTGAAATGGCCGGAAGTGTCGGCCACCACCTGCACCTTGTCACCCCTGGAAAGAAGGAGGGATGCCAGTTTCTTCCCGTTCCTGTAGACGTATATGAAGTCTGGGTCGCCCTTGGGGAGCCTGACCTTGCAGGAAAACCTGCCGGCCGCATCCGTAGTGAGGGTGTCCAGGACATCGTACCTGTTCACGTTCTGCTGCCTGATCACGATTTCAGAATCCGGGGCATCCTGGATCTCCGCGGAAATCCTGGCGGAGTCGGCACAGGCCGCAAAGGCGGCGGCCGACAAAATTAGAGCCGTATTCCGGCAGATGTTCCTAAAGCGCAGCATATTCGGCAGAGATTGATTCGGCTATCCGGGAGAATCTTTCCGGGGTAAGTTCCAGTTTCTTTTTCCTGAAATCCATATCCGCCTCCGTATTCAGGGGGACGAGATGGATGTGGGTGTGCGGGACTTCCATCCCGAGGACGGCCACGCCCACCCTCTTGCACGGGATTGCCCTGCCTATGGCGATGGCAACCTTCCTGGCAAAGGAGCACAGGCCGGCATAAGTGTCTTCATCGAGATTGAAGATATAGTCTTCCTCCACCTTCCTGGGAATCACGAGCGTGTGTCCCTCCGCGAGGGGATTGATGTCGAGGAACGCATAGAAATCATCGGTTTCCGCCACCTTGTATGACGGGATCTCACCGGAAGCTATCCTGGAAAAAACCGTTGCCATGGTAAATGTCTCCTTAAAGCGATATGTCCAGTATCTCGAACTTGATTATCCCTGAAGGGACCTTCGCTTCAACAATGTCCCCTTTGGAATGTCCCATGAGGGCCCGGCCTATCGGTGTCGTGGCGGCGAGCCTGCCTGCCGCGAAGTCAGCCTCGCTTTCCCCCACCAGGGAGAATTCCATGACCTGCTTCGTATTGAGGTTCTTCACCTTCACCTTGTTCAGCATCTGGACCTTCTCCGTGCCTATCTGCGATTCGTCGATGACCCTGGCATTGGCCACGAGATCCTGCAGTTTTGATATGTTGAGCTCAAGCAGGCCCTGAGCTTCCCTTGCCGCCTCATACTCCGCGTTTTCAGACAAGTCGCCCTTGTCTCTCGCCTCGGCAATCTGGGCGGAAATAACCGGTCTCTGCGCAATCGCATCCGCAAGCTCCTTCTTCAGCTTGTCGAGACCGTCCTGAGTCATGTAATGCACTGCCATAGTTATTTTTAATTAACAAGTTACAACAATTAAAATGACAGTGACCCAAAATCTGACAAAACGACTTTTGGGTCACCCTCTATTTCCCAAATCAATATATGCAAATATACGCAGAAGCCGAGAGCAAAGCAAATTTATTTGCTTTGCCGAGGCGCAACAGTATATGTGGACGCGAAGCGTACAAATATCGCAGAAGCCGAGAGCAAAGCAAATGAAGTCCCGAAGGGACCGCACCGGGCAGGTGCGAAATCCCCCTAATAGGGGGCGCAGGGGGTTTAGACCAGTCCGTCTTTCGCAGAAAGACGTATGAGGGTGAAACCCTCATTGCCGAGGCGCAACAGTATATGTGGACGCGAAGCGTACAAATATCGCAGAAGCCGAGAACAATGCAAATTACCATAATTACGGAGGAGGGAAACAACAAAAAAAGGAGGCCCGTCCTGGACAGTCGTCCGTGACGGGCCTCCTCGGCTAAAAGCGGGGGCCTCCTACTCTCCCAC
>JADIMQ010000102.1 GCA_017694655.1 Candidatus Cryptobacteroides merdigallinarum | reverse complement strand
CTCCGATACGCATGCTGACAAACGTCGAGGCATCCGCTATTCCCTTTTCCATCTCATCCATGAGCTTCTTCCCCGTAGTTGCCCTGAAGATCTCCACTCCGTCCTTTGAGAACGTGAACAGGTTCCCGTCCGTGCGGAAGACTTCCGGGAGATACAGCGGGAAGGGGAGCAGGGACGTATGGTCGAGGATTGATGCGGAGGCTACGCTTTGAGGAGTCCCGCTTTCCAGGATTTCCCCGGGATACAGGAGTATCCCGAAGCCCAACCCGTCGTAGTAGCGAGGCACAAATTTCCCTGAAATGTATTTCCCGGCTTTGGATATGCGGGCGAAGGCTACAGGGGTGTACATGAGCCTTTTCACGAAACCGGGAGAGAAAAAGTCCCTGCATTCCCTCTCCCATGTCGTGTCCGGCCGGCAGACGAAGCTGTCCAGACCGTATGGTTTCACTGTTATGTTCATCAGAAAAGCCTTCCTGAACCCCATTTCTCGGCCAGGGAGCTGACAGACTTCTCGAGCTCCTTTTCCGAGAGCTTCTTCATCGCCGCCTTCCTCGCCTCGGCCTTCTCCGCCTCGAACTGTCGCCTGAGCAGGATGAACTGCTGCTTGGTGTCCAGGGTGAACTCCCCGTTCTCCACCCAGCTGAAATATGAAGGTTCCGTCTCATAGACTTCCCTCGCTGTCTTCCCGCGGTGTTTCCCGAAGTTTATCACTACTTCCTTCTTGTCGTTGTACACCAGGCGTCCGGCATAGTCCACAATCTTCTGCCTTTCGGAAAAGTTGGCCAGGAATGCCACATTGTTCTTCAGCTGCTCCGGATACCTGTCGAGCTGGGCTTTCAGGACCTCGTAGGTGGCCATGGTATCGGCTTCCGCGGCGTGCGCGTTCTCGAGCTCCTTCCCGCAGTAGAACTTGTAGGCGGCCTTCAGGTTCCTCGGCTCCAGCTGGTGATAGATGTTCTGGACATCCACCATCTTCATCTCATGAAGGTTGATGCGTATGTTCCGGTGCATGTATTTCCTCACCCTCTCCAGTTCCTCGGCCAGCATGGGCAGGTCGAACTTGTTAGAGTTGAAGCCGGCCAGGTCGCTGTCTTCGAGCCAGTCCTGCACCTCGTCGGCTATCTCGGAGAAACACTTCTCGTCCTTCAGCTCCTCGTCGCTGATCCCGTGCACCTCCTGTGCGCTCGGGTTTATCTTCTTCTGGCAGTTCCCTGCGTAGTCCCATGGCTTCACCCTCCATGTCTTGACCCTTGTCTCGTTCCCGGGGAGGATTTTCACGAAGCTGAGTTCAATTATCGCGTCAGTCGCTATATTCAGGCCGGTACTTTCAATGTCGAAGAAAAGTATCGGCCTTTCAAGATTCAGTTCCATATTCGTCAGGCAATGCTCGGCATCAGGATTCCACATATCTTCTCGCTCTCTTCCTCTTCTTCGGAAGGGACAATCACCGCCGGCCTGGTGCCGTCGGCGAACTTCAGCACTATCTCGTTGCAGTCTATGTTGCTGAGTATCTCCACCAGGAAAGTGGACTTGAACCCGATGCTGAGGTCGTCTCCCTCATATTCACAAGGCACTTTCTCATAGGCCGCAAGTGAAAATCCGAGGTCCTGTGCAGTAATTTCCAGGGAATTGGCTGTAAGGTTGAACTTTATGTGGTTCGAGCCCTTGTTCGCGCATACGGAAACCCTCCTGACGGAATTGAGGAGCTGCATCCTGTCTATCTTCATGACGTTGGTGTTGTTCTGCGGTATGACGTCCCTGTATCTCGGGTACTTGCCCACGACGAGGCGGCATATCACCAGCGTATTGTCGAACTTGAAGACGGCATTCCTCGAGTCGAACGAGACTTCCACGCTCTCGGTATTCTTCCCGATTATGCTGCGCAATATGGCAGCCGGCTTCTTGTGCAGTATGAAGGAGGCTTTCTCGGAAGCCTTCACATCCTTTGTGGTGTAGCATACGAGCTTGTGTGCATCGGAGGCGACCATCGTCGTGCTTTCCGTGTCTATGTCGAAGAAGATGCCGTTCATCGTCGGCCTTATCTCGTCGTCCGCAGTCGCGTATATCGTGGATGATATGCCTTCCACCAGGCTCTGTGCCGGGAAGTCGAGGACCACGGCCGAGTCATCGGTGGTGGTGAACGGAGGATAGTCCACGGCAGGGAAATACGGAAGGGTAGAAGCTCCGCTCGCCCAGCTGAATTCGAAAGATGTGTCGCTGACAGTCTTGATGGAAAGCGGCTGGTCCGGAAGTTCTTTGAGCAAGTCCATGAGATGTTTTGCCGGGATAGCTATCTGGCCCTCCTCCTCCGCATTCTCCACCTCGATGCTTGTCCTCATTGTGAGTTCCGAATCGGAAGCCGTGATTTCCAGAAGATTGCCCTTCAGGTTGAAAAGAAAGTTTTCAAGGATGGGAAGAGCAGACTTTGTGGGAATCGCCTTGGCGACAGTCATTATCCCTTTCAACAGTTCTGAACTTGAAATAACCAGTTTCATAAATTTCTATAAATTAATAATGGTACTCCTGTACATCAAGCAAATGTACAAAAAAAATGCGTGATTATGGCATATTATTTGATTTTTTCCGTCGCTTGGTTTCCGGAAGGATATCCCCGGTGAGACGGCCTCCTGCGCCAGGCGCGCGGTCCGGTACGTAAGGCCGGGCCGGTATACGGGAATTGGATAATTCAAATTGCATTCAATATGAAAAAAAGTATTTTAATTGTTCTGTTGTCGGCCATAGTTGGCGGACTTACAGCTTTCGCAGTCGTGAAGAACACGGACACCTCCGGGAAGATGACGGTAGTCGCCCCTGACGGAGGCCAGTACAGGACTGTCAATTTGTCACTTTCAGACTACCCGGACTTCACATACGCCGCTGAATCCGCGGTGGATGCGGTGGTCTACGTCAAGGTTGTGGCCAAGGATATGATAACCCGGGCCCCGAGCTCCATATTCGACTTCTTCTTCGGCTACGGCGGCACTCCGCAGGAGCGTGAGAAGGTGGGCAGCGGCTCCGGCGTCATCATACGTCCTGACGGCTACATCGTGACGAACAACCACGTGGTGGAAGGTGCCACGGAGATACAGGTCACCCTGAACAACAACAAGACCTTCGATGCCCAGCTCATAGGAACGGACCCGGCTACTGACGTTGCCATCATAAAGATAGATGCAGAAGGACTGCCGGTGATACCGTTCGGGGACTCCGACAAGCTCCGTCTCGGGGAATGGGTGCTGGCCATAGGCAGTCCCTATGACCTCCGTTCAACCATCACTGCCGGTATCGTGAGCGCAAAGGGCAGGAGCATGCCTAACTATGACGGCGAGTTCAAGATAGAGTCGTTCATACAGACGGATGCGGCCGTCAACCCTGGCAACAGCGGCGGCGCCCTCGTGGACAAGAAGGGCAACCTGGTCGGGGTGAATACCGCCATCATATCACAGACAGGCTCTTATACTGGATATTCCTTCGCCATCCCGTCCAACATGGTCAGGAAGGTGGCCGAGGACCTCATCGATTTCGGCAGTGTCAAGAGGGCTGTCCTGGGCATAACGATGCAGCCTATAGACGATAAAATTGTAAAAGAATTGAAACTTTCTTCTTTCGACGGCGTATATATTACTGAGGTTTTGAAAGGAAGCGCGGCTGACCAGGCCGGGATCAAGAGCGGGGATGTGCTTGTCGCCGTGGATTCCGTGAAGGTCAAGAACGCCGCGGCAGTGCAGGAAGCCGTCAACAGCTACCGTCCTGGTGACAAGGCTGAACTTACCATCATAAGGGATGGGAAGGAGAAAGTCGTGGACGTCGAGTTCAAGAGCACCATGGTGGACAACGGTTCGGTGGACGAGGACGGTGCGGTTGCATTCTATGGAGCCAGGATCAAGGAAGCGGACAAGGACGTGCTCGCGCGTCTCGACCTTGAAAGGGGAGTCGAGATTGTTTCTGTAGGACCTGGCAAGATAATGGATGCCGGAGTTTCAGAAGGTTTCATAATTCTTTATGTGAACGACCAGCCTGTAAGCAAGCCTCAGGACGTGATGAATATTGTGAAGAAGTCGAAGAGGGCTGTGTTTATAGAGGGTGTGACATCCTACGGGAAACCGTCCTATTTCGGCTTCGGAATAGAGTAGGATAAAAGACTATGAGACAGTTAAAGATTACAAAATCGATTACTAACCGGGAAAGTGCGTCCCTTGACAAATATCTGCAGGAGATAGGAAGGGAGGAGCTGATCACCGTCGAGGACGAGGTGGAGCTTGCCCAGAGGATAAGGAAAGGCGACCAGGCGGCACTCGAGAAGCTCACACGCGCGAACCTGAGGTTCGTGGTCTCCGTGGCCAAGCAGTACCAGAACCAGGGCCTCAGCCTGCCGGACCTGATAAACGAGGGAAACCTCGGCCTGATAAAGGCCGCCGAGAAATTCGACGAGACGAGGGGATTCAAGTTCATATCATACGCGGTATGGTGGATACGCCAGTCCATCCTCCAGGCACTTGCCGAACAGTCGAGGATCGTAAGGCTCCCCCTGAACCAGGTCGGCTCCCTCAACAAGATAAACAAGGCCCTCTCGAAGTTCGAGCAGGAAAACGAGAGGATGCCTTCGAACGAGGAGCTGTCGGAGATGATAGATGTCCCGAAGGACAAGATTGCCGACACCCTCAGGGTTTCCGGCAGACATGTCTCCGTGGATGCCCCGTTTGTCGAGGGTGAGGACAACAGCCTGCTCGATATCCTTGTCAACAACGACTCCCCGAGTGCCGACAAGGGCCTGGTGAACGAGTCTCTGAACAAGGAGATAGAGAGGGCGCTCTCCACACTTGCCCCGAGGGAACGCGAGATTGTCAAGTCCTTCTTCGGCATAGGGTGCCAGGAGATGACCCTCGAGGAGATAGGCGAGAGGTTCGGCCTGACAAGGGAGCGTGTCCGCCAGATAAAGGAGAAGGCCATACGCCGCCTCCGGAGCAATTCCCGCAGCAAGTTGTTGAAAAGTTATCTCGGATAGAAACTGTCTGAAAACATGAGTCCTGACAAATACATCATTGAAAAGACGAAAGAGGCGGTCTCGGCCTTGTACGGGGCCAGCCTTCCTGACGCATCTTTCCAGGTGCAGGTCACACGCAAGGAATTCGAAGGGGATTACACGCTGGTCGTGTTTCCCCTTCTGAAGGTTTCACACCTCTCTCCCGAGGCCACGGGCAACGCGATAGGGGAATGGCTGAAAGCGAACACCGGGGATATAGCCGGCTACAATACTGTCAAGGGGTTCCTGAACCTCTCTTTCTCGAACCGCTACTGGAACGGACTGTTTTCCTCCATAGCCTCGGACAGGGACTTCGGGCAGCTGCCCCCTACCGGGAAGACCATCATGGTGGAATTCTCTTCCCCGAACACCAACAAGCCCCTGCATCTCGGGCACATAAGGAACAACCTCCTGGGATGGTCCGTGTCCCGGCTTCTCGAGGCCAACGGGCACAAGGTCCTGAAGGTGAACCTTGTGAATGACCGCGGGATCCATATATGCAAGTCCATGCTGGCCTGGCTGAAGCTGGGGAACGGGGAGACACCTGAATCTTCCGGCAAGAAGGGTGACCATCTTGTCGGGGACTACTATGTCGCCTTCAACGACATGTACAGGAAGGAGGTGGAGGAGCTCGTCGCCGGCGGCATGCCGCAGGAGGAGGCGGAGAAGAACGCCCCGAGCCTGAAGGAGGCGCAGTCGATGCTCCTGAAATGGGAACAGGGCGACCCGGAGGTGGTGGCCCTCTGGAAAAAGATGAATTCCTGGGTGTACGCAGGCTTCGACAAGACGTATGCGGACCTGGGCATATCCTTCGACCGGACCTACTATGAGTCCCAGACATACCTGCTCGGGAAGGCCCTGGTCCAGAAGGGACTGGACATGGGGATATTCGAGAAGGAGGCCGACGGTTCCGTATGGTGCGACCTAACGGCCGACGGGCTCGACCGGAAACTCCTCCTGCGGGGGGACGGGACCTCGGTGTACATCACCCAGGACCTCGGTACGGCGGAGCAGCGCTTCAGCGAATATAGCCTCGACGAACACATATATGTGGTGGGGAACGAGCAGAACTACCATTTCCAGGTACTGAAACTCATCTTGAAGAAGCTCGGGTTTGCCTGGGCGGACAGCATATACCACCTCTCCTACGGGATGGTGGAGCTTCCGGAAGGCAAGATGAAGTCCCGCGAAGGAACGGTGGTGGACGCCGACGACCTTCTCGAGAAGATGTATCTGACGGCGAAGGAGACATCCCTCGAGCTCGGCAAGCTTGACAATATGGACGAGGATGCGCAGAAGGAGCTTTTCCGCATGCTCAGCCTCGGGGCCCTGAAATATTTCATAATAAAGGTGGACCCGAGGAAGACCATGCTCTTCGACCCCAAGGAGTCCATCGACTTCAACGGCAATACGGGACCTTTCATCCAGTACACCCATGCCCGCATCAAGTCCATCCTGCGGAAGGCGGCGGAGAGGAACATCTCCTGCGAGGCAGGTGCCCTTGCCGAAGTCGCGCTTTCTGCCAAGGAGATAAGGCTTATCAAGCTGCTCGACATCTATCCGGGCAAGGTGGCCGAGGCCGGAAGCGCACATTCGCCGGCCATCATTGCCAACTATGCGTACGACCTTGCCAAGGAGTTCAACCAGTATTACCACGACACCCCGGTACTCAGGGAAGAGGATGAAGCCCTGCTGAAATACAGGCTGCAGCTGCTTTCCGTCATCGCCGGAGTCCTGGTGAAGGCCATGGACATCCTGGGGATCAGGCTTCCGGAGAGAATGTAGCCCCTTATGGCAGAATCATACATGATACCGACCTCCGTCAAGGAAGTCGAGAATCTCGGGTGGGACTATGTCGACGTCATTATCTTTTCTGGTGACGCATTCGTGGACCACCCGTCTTTCGGTACGGCCGTCATCGCGAGGTATCTCCAGAAGCACGGCTACAGGGTGGCGGTGGTCCCGCAGCCCAACTGGCGTGACGACCTCCGGGATTTCCGCAAGCTGGGACGTCCGAGGCTTTATTTCGGGGTCAATTCCGGAGCCATGGACTCCATGGTGAACCACTATACCGCATCCAGACGGCTCAGGAGCAACGACGCATATACTCCCATGGGGCGTGCCGGACAGAGGCCGGACTATGCCGTCACGGTATATGCCCGGATACTCAAGGAACTGTATCCGGATATCCCCGTGGTTATAGGAGGGATTGAGGCCTCGCTCAGGCGTCTCACACATTATGACTACTGGAAAGACAGCCTCATGCCGTCCATCCTTGTCTCAAGCGGGGCGGACTACCTCTCTTACGGGATGGGGGAGAGGACCATGCTCGAGCTCACCAGGGCGATAGAGTCCGGAAGGAACCTCTCCGATATCCGGAAAATACCGCAGATAGCCTTCTTCATGAAGGGCAGGTGCCCCTTGAAGGATGCCCTGTACCTGCATTCGTACGAGAGGTGCCTGAAGGACAAGACGGCCTTCGCCGAGAATTTCCACTATATAGAGACCGTGGCCAACATGCTTTCCCCGAAAGTCCTGGTAGAGCCTTGCGGAGACGGGTATGTGAGGGTCAATCCACCCTGGCCGCCGGCCACTGAACAGGAGATGGACTCCTGGTGGGATCTTCCTTTCACCAAGCAGCCGCACCCGCGCTACAAGGGGAAGCACATCCCTGCCTACGAGATGATAAAGTTCTCCATAAACACCCACAGGGGATGTTTCGGGGGATGCAATTTCTGCACTATAGCAGCGCACCAGGGAAAGTTCATACAGTCACGTTCCGAGAAATCCATCCTGAAGGAGGTCGCTGCCCTTAAGGATATACCTGGCTTCGCCGGAAATATTTCCGATGTTGGAGGGCCTACTGCCAATATGTACGGGATGAAAGGACGGGACGGGGAAAAGTGTGCCGTGTGTATGCGGAAGTCCTGCCTATTCCCCTCTCCCTGCAAGAATCTGGACAGGTCGCACGAGAGGTTGCTGAAACTCTATTCTGCCATATCTTCCGTAAAGGGGATAAGGCATTTCTACATAGGCAGCGGTATCCGCTACGACCTTTTCCTTGACGGGAGCGGCTATGTGGACGGGACTTCGCGCCGGTATCTGGAGGAGCTTGTGACAGAGCACACATCCGGTATACTGAAGGTGGCTCCCGAGCACACGGAGGACAGTGTGCTGAAACTCATGTCCAAGCCCCCGTTCAGCCTTTTCAGGAGACTCCGGACCGAGTTCGACGCCATCGTGCGCAGGTCGGGGAAACATTGTCTCCTCATCCCTTATTTCATATCCGGACATCCGGGGTGCGGCATGGCGGAGATGCGCCGCCTGTCTGAAAATCCGGCACTGAAAGGCTTGCACACCGAGCAGGTGCAGGATTTCACCCCGACACCCATGACCACCTCCTCGGTGATGTTCTACACCGGTATAGACCCCCGGAGCATGCAGAAAGTCTTCGTCGAGCGGGATATAGAAAAGAAAAGGAAACAAAAGTCTTTTTTCTTTATAAAAAAGTGAAAAAAATATTCTGGAATCCGAAATAATGTCCTATTATTGCACCATAAAAGATTAGTCAACCAAGGAAAGAAAATATGGAACAGAGCAGTCAGAAGAAGAGAGCTGTTGTAAGCTATGAGAACATGTCTGAGGAGTTGGCTGCAGCATTTGCAGAGAAGTACCCGAAAGGATTTACCGATTATCTTCCCGATCTTCTGAAGTACGACAAGCCGGACGGCTCATCATTCTATGCCGTTACCGTGGAGATTCCTTCCGCAATATATCTCGTCAAGATAAAGGTGAAGACCGATGACGCGGAGGACATAGAGCGCTGGCTCGACGGGGACGATGACGAGGATTCGGTATCGGAGAACGGCTCGGACGGAGGGGATCTTCCGGATGACAATATCGCCCAGTACGCTTCCTCGGACGACGACGTGTCCGATTCCGACGACTGATCCTCCGGGTATCAGCCAGTACAAGATCCAGGCGAAAGCCTTTGCCGAACAGACATAATTATTACTGTATACATTGAAGACAGACAGGAGGACCGGCCGTTTTTTCGCATTCCTGAGGCGCCTGCTGCAGAGAATGTCAGAAAAGGACCAGGTCCTGGTCCTTTCTCTCGTTGTGGGCGTATTCTGCGGACTTGCTTCCGTAATCCTGAAGGTATCGATAGAGCACATACATTCCTCCCTGACTTCGTGGTTTCCCCAGGACTTTGACTATAACTTCCTTTATCTGATTTATCCCGGTGTCGGGATGCTCATCTCGATGCTCTTTGTGAGGTATGTCATAAAGGACAACATAGGGCACGGGGTCACGAAGGTGCTGCTTGCCGTCTCCAAGAACGAGTCGAAGATAAGGCCTCACAACATGTGGTCATCTATAGCGGCCAGTTCCGTGACCATAGGCTTCGGGGGGTCAGTGGGGGCCGAGGCCCCTATAGTGTATACCGGGGCTGCCATAGGCTCGAATATCGGGCGGAAGATGGGCCTTTCCTACAAGAACATAACAATCCTGCTGGGATGCGGCGCCGCCGGTGCCGTGGCCGGGATTTTCAAGGCCCCGCTTGCCGGTGTGCTTTTCACGCTGGAGATACTCCTGTTCAACATCTCGATGTCTTCTATCCTGCCCCTGCTCCTGTCCACGGTCTCGGCTACGGTGGTCTCGTACCTCTTCCTCGGGGATTCCCTGCCTTTCGAGTGTACCCTGACCCCTTTCTCCATGCACAATATCCCGTTCTACATACTTCTCGGGCTATTCTGTGCAGGCTGCTCCATATACTTTACCAGGACAACGCTCTGGCTTGAGGACAAGATAAAGTCCATAAAGAAGCCCTTCCGCAGATGGTTCTTCTCGGCCCTATGCCTCGGGCTCCTCATCTTCCTTTTCCCTCCGCTGTACGGTGAGGGATACGATGCCCTTTCCGTCCTCCTGAACGGGAGGGAGATTTCCTTCGAGAGCCGGACTGTCCTCGGCTTCATGCTGAATTCCGCCTGGACTGTCCCCCTGTTCTTCCTGCTTATCCTCCTCCTGAAAGTCTTTTCAATGTCTTTCACCAACGCCGGGGGCGGAGTGGGCGGAACCTTCGGGCCTACCCTCTTCGTGGGGGCCGTGGCGGGGTTTGTGCTGGCGAGGACCATGAACCTCGTGCTTGCCGGTACGGACATCTCTGTGCCGGAGCAGAACTCCGTCCTTGTTGGCATGGCCGGGCTGATGGCAGGTGTGATGCAGGCCCCGATGACCGCGATTTTCCTCATAGCCGAGATTTCCGGCGGATATGAGCTCCTGATACCGCTGATACTGACTTCCACGATTTCCTTCGGGGCCACCCGTATGGTGGAGCAGTATTCAATATATACCAAGCGAATAGCGAAGAAGGGGGAACTTCTCACCCACGACAGTGACCAGGCGGTCCTGACTTTGCTGAAGACCTCCGACCTCATAGAGTCCGACTTCACCCCGGTGAGGATAGACGCGACCCTCGGGGAGCTTGTCGAGGCGGTGTCCGTCTCGTCGAGGAACATATTCCCGGTACTGGACGCACGCAAGCATTTCCAGGGCTACGTCTCCCTTGAGGATATAAGGCGGGACATGTTCAAGGAGGAACTGTACGGGAAGATGTTCGTGTACAACTACATGAAGTCCTCGCCTGCCTATGTCTATGCCGACGAGAAGATGGACAGCGTGATGCGGAAGTTCGAGAATACCGATGCCTGGAATCTCCCTGTAGTGGACCATTTCAGGACATATATCGGCTTTGTGTCGAAATCGAAGATATTTTCAGCCTACCGGAACCAGCTCAGGGAAGTCTCGCACGGGGATGTCTCCTGACAGGAATTCTTTTCCTGCGTATGCCCGGATAAAAGGAATATAATTAATAGCATACTGGATATGAAGGATTTATATATCAAGACTATAGCCAACAAGCTCTCTGTCAGGGAATGGCAGGTGGAGAACTGTGCCACGCTCTTTGCCGACGGTGCCACGATACCGTTCATAAGCCGGTACAGGAAGGAACGCACCGGTGGCCTGGATGAGGTACTGATAGCGGAAATCAGGCACTGGCTCGATGTCTATGAGGAGATGGACAGGCGCAAGGAGTCTATCCTGTCAACCATTACCGAAGCCGGGAAACTGACCCCGGAGCTTGAGGCGGCCATAACGGCCTGCGTGGATGCCACTGAACTAGAGGACCTTTACCTTCCTTTCCGTCCGAAACGGCGGACCAGGGCCACGGCAGCCCGTGAAGCCGGACTGGAACCACTTGCAGAGGAGATATACAGCCTCTCCGTGAAGGACCCGTTCGCGGAAGCCGCCAAGTTCGTGAACGACAAGGTTGCCTCGGCGGAAGATGCCCTTGCAGGAGCCAGGGATATCATAGCGGAAAAGCTGAATGAGACAGCCTCCGTCAGGGAGACTGTCCGCAAGATGTTGAGGACAAAACGGATAGTGGCAAAGCCTACCCGGAAGGCCGATGCCCCGGAAGCCCGCAAATACCAGGGATATTTCGACTTTTCCGAGTCCCTGTCACATATCGCGTCCCACCGGCTGCTCGCCGTCCTCCGTGCCGAGGAGGAGGGTTACCTGAACCTCAGGCTGGATGCAGACCCTGAAAAATGCGGGAACAAGCTCTACTATGATTTCTGCCAGGAAAGGAAGTATCCCGGCAAGGAACTGTCTGAACAGATACGTTCAGCCATAGACGACGCCTACAAGCGTCTCCTTGAACCGTCCCTCTCTAACGAGGTTATACGGGAGGCCAAGGCGAAGGCCGATGTAGAGTCCATACAGGTGTTCGGGGAGAATTTAAGGCAGCTCCTGCTTGCCCCTCCGGTAGGACAGAAGAGGGTCATGGCCATAGATCCGGGTTTCCGGACCGGATGCAAGGTAGTCTGCCTTGACGCGCAGGGCAACCTTCTTCACTATGAGGCCATATTCCCGCATCCTCCGGTGAGCGAGAAGGTCAAGTCCATAAGGGCGGTCTCCTCGATGATAGAGAAATACGGGATAGAGGTGATTGCCATAGGTAACGGCACTGCCGGCCGGGAGACGGAAGAGTTCATAAGGCGTGTTCCCAAGCCGGACGGTGTGAAGGTCTTTTCCGTGAGCGAAGACGGGGCGTCAATTTACTCTGCGTCCGAGGCCGCCAGGGAGGAATTCCCTGACTATGATGTCACCGTAAGGGGCGCGGTCTCCATCGGGCGCAGGCTTATGGACCCCCTGGCCGAACTCGTGAAGATAGACCCGAAGTCCCTCGGGGTGGGGCAGTACCAGCATGATGTCGACCAGACCCTCCTGAAGGAGAAGCTCGACAATACCGTGGAAAGCTGTGTGAACAGTGTCGGGGTGAACCTGAACACTGCGAGCCGCCATCTGCTGAGCTATGTTTCCGGCATCGGCCCGGCCCTGGCGGAGAACATAGTGCAGTACAGGAAGGAAAACGGTCCTTTCGGCTCCCGTAGAGACCTTCTGAAGGTAAAGCGGCTCGGGGAAAAGGCTTTCGAGCAATGTGCCGGTTTCCTCCGGATCCCGGGAGCGGCCAACCCGCTGGACAATTCTGCCGTCCATCCTGAAGCCTATCATATTGTCGAGAAGATGGCGGAGAGCCTCCATGTCAGGCCAGAGGAACTTGTGGCCAATGCTGGGCTCTGCTCCAGGATAAGGCCGGAGGACTTCGTCGAAGAGGATTTCGGCCTCCCTACCGTCAACGACATCCTCAAGGAGCTGGTGAAGCCGGGCCTGGACCCGAGGGAGAGCGCATCAGAATTCTCCTTTTCAGAAAACATACGTACAATCGAGGACCTTGTCCCCGGTATGGAACTCCCGGGAATCGTCACCAACATAACAGCCTTCGGGGCCTTTGTGGATATAGGGATAAAGCAGAACGGCCTTATCCATGTTTCCCGGATGGGAGGCGGCAGGAAAAGGGTCCATGACCCGTCGGAGGTGCTCAAGTTACACCAGCATGTCATTGTAGAGGTGCTGTCTGTGGACACGGAACGGAACAGGATAGGCCTGGGCCTGTGTTCCCGCTCCTGACAGGAAGGCTCCCGGCTGCTATTCCGTCTTTTTAGTGTACTGGGAGAAGATTACCCCGGCCGTAGATACCAGGATTCCAGCCACCTGCCTCAGGTTCAGGCTCTCCTGCCCGAGGAGCCAGGCCACTATTGCCGCCACAACAGGGATGAGGGCTGAGAATATGCTCGACTTTGCCACCCCAAGGTTCTTGATTGTGCTCACCCACAAGGAGAAAGCCATGCTCGAGCACAGGAAGGCGAGGCAGAAGATAGGGTAGAGCACGTCTCCGGACAGGTACTCCATGCTGAAGTTTTCGAGACCCTTGAAAAGGAAGAGAGGGAAGAGGTACACCGACCCTATGAGGAACTGGTACATCACTATGACCTGGCTCGGATAGTTGAAGGACAGGGACTTGGTTATCGACGCATGCCCGACTTCGCTTATCACTGCCGTAAGCAGGAGGAGTATGCCTATTATGAAGTTCTCCCCGATCTGGTCCCGGCTCATCACCACAAGGCAGATGCCGCTCACGCACAGCAGTATGCCCAGGATGTTCACGATATTTATCTTTTCCTTGAAGAATACCACACCTGCACCTATCGAGAAGATAGGGATGGTGGCGATTATCATCGCGCTGAGGGTAGGGGAGCCTGTCTCCTTCAGGCCGTACGATTCGCAGAGGAAGTATATGAACGGCTCGAAGAAGGCCAGCAGCAGGAATTTCGGCAGATCCCGCCTCTGTATCCTGGTGATCCTGCCCCGGGTCGCGTTCAGCAGGAACAGGATTATCCCGGCAAGGAAGATCCTGACAAACACGAAATAGAACACCGGGATATCCAGGTTTATCAGCATGTCTGTCCATATATAGGAAATGCCCCAAAGTATTATGGCGAAAACGGATACAAGATATATGAGCAGTCTGGATTTTTTTACGTCCTTATTCAAATGTACCATAGGCAAGCCTTCTATTTTTCAAAGATAAGTTTTTCACCGGCCGGTCCTTCTCCGGAAAAGGCGGAGTCTTTCACGACGTGTTTCCCGTTCACGAACACGTCCGTGACCTTTCCACGCAGGGAAACCCCTTCATAAGGGCTCCAGCCGCACTTGTACAGGATGTCCTCCCTCCCTATTGTCACGGTCGCGTCCGGGTCAACTATCGTGAGGTCTGCCGCATATCCCGGTCTTATGAACCCTCTGTCCCTTATCCCGAACAGGACGGCGGCCTTTTCCGAAAATACGGAAGCTATCCTTTCCAGCGGAATGCCATCCTCTGCCGCTACGGTAAGGAGGACCTGAAGGGTCTGCTGGACGGAGGGCATCCCGGAGGGGGCGGTGAGATAGCCCCGTTCCTTCTCCCCGGGCAGGTGCGGCGCATGGTCGGAGCCTATCGTGTCGATGAGCCCGTCCTTGAGGGCCTTCCGCAGGGCGGCCCGGTCCCCGGAAGTCTTGACGGAAGGATTGCACTTCATCCTGCTCCCGAGCTTTCCGTATCCGCTGTCGCAGAACCACAGGTAGTTGGAAGAGGTCTCCGCCGTAACCATGCAGCCGGACATCCTGGCCCTGCGGACCATTTCAATCTCCTCCTCTGTGGATATGTGCAGCAGGTGGAGCCTTGTGCCGTGCTTCCCGGCCAGTTCCAGGGCCCTTGCGGAGGAGAGGATGCAGGCCTCCCGGCTCCGGATTACACTGTGCATCCGGAAGGGTATCCCGTTCCCGTATTCCTTCTCTGCAGCAGCCGTGTTTGCCCTTATGGTCTTCTCATCCTCACAGTGGACAAGGATTTCCTTTTCTTTTATGCCGAATATGGAGTCGAGAACTGCCCCGTCCTCCACGAGCATGTTCCCGGTGGAAGAGCCCATGAAGACCTTGATCCCCCCGAAATCCTTCCCGGATATGCCGTCCTTGCCGGTCCGCAGGATTTCCATTATCTCCGGGAGATTCTCGTCAGTGGCACCCAGGTGGAACCCGTAGTTTGCATACGAGCGTCCGGCGGCCATACCCAGTTTCCCGGCCAGGGCTTTCGCGGATATTGTTGCCGGCACGGTGTTGGGCATGTCAATGAACGACGTCACTCCTCCGGCCACCGCAGCCCTCGATTCGCTGGAAATATCTGCCTTGTGTGTCATCCCAGGTTCCCTGAAATGTACGTGGGCGTCTATCCCTCCGGCGAAAACCAGCTTCCCGCCCAGGTCCACGGCCTGGTATTCCCCGTGGCTTTCCAGGAATCCCGGGGTAATCTCACTGGCCGGGACAGTCTTTTCTATCCGGCCTCCGTCTATGGCGACGGCTTCCTCCTTCACCCCTTCTCCGGTGACTGTCTTTCCGTTGTACAGCAAGTATTTCATCTTCCCTTGATTTTCCTGAATCTCATCCGTAGCACTCCCCAGAATGCTTCACCGAATATCCCGCTGCTCATTTTCGAAGAGCCTTCCTTCCTGTCGACGAAAATGATAGGGACTTCCTTTATCCTGAACCCGAGCCTGTATGCGCTGTATTTCATCTCAATCTGGAAACCATAGCCCTTCATCCTTATGTTGTCCAGGTCTATGGTCTCGAGTACCTTGCGCCTGTAGCACTTGAATCCTGCCGTGGTGTCGTAGACGTCCATCCCAAGGACCTTGCGGACAAAGACAGAGGCGAAGTATGACATTATGACCCTGCCGATTGGCCAGTTTATCACGCTGATCCCGTTGCAGTACCGTGACCCGATTGCAAGGTCTGCCCCTTCTTCCGAACAGGCCCTGTACAGCCGCGGCACGTCCTCCGGATTGTGGGAAAAGTCGGCGTCCATCTCGAATACATAGTCGTATCCCCGGGATATGGCCCACTTGAAGCCTGCGATATAGGCTGTCCCGAGCCCCTGTTTCCCAGCCCTCTCTATCATGAAGAGCCTGTCCGGGAATTCCGTCATCAGCCTCCTTACAATCTGCCCGGTCCCGTCAGGGGAGCCGTCCTCTATAATTATTATATGGTATCCGCCTTCGAGGGCGAAGACGGCACGGATTATCTTCTCTATGTTTTCCTTTTCGTTGTATGTAGGGATTATGATAACTTTCCTGTCCATGACCTTGTGTCCCGTTAGTTTGTCAATACCTGAACCTGCCGTACATCTCCCCGTACGGGAAGGCCTCCTCCGGTACCTGTCCGGAATCCCTGAAATACTTCAGGAGCACGAGGTATTCTATGATGTCCTCCCTTTCCTCGTCCTGGAACTGCCTTATGTAGCTGTGTGCGTTCCTTATGATTTCCAGCGCCTTGTCAGGATGGGCGGAGTAATAAGCCATCTTGTCACCCAGGTCAGAGTAGTCCGGACTTATCTCAACATAGTGATAGTCCGGGACCAGCGTCTTTTCCATGAACCATGTCTCGCAGGTCGGCCGTGGCATCACCGCCAGAGACTGGCTGCTCATTATCCATTTCAGGCTTGTGGCGACGTCGTTGCCTTCCAGGGCTATGATGAACTTGTAGCGCAGCATTTCCCCTATCTTCATCTTCGGTTTCAGCCATTCGTCCGGGAGCACCTTGCCAGGCAGGTTGCGGATGCTTCCGCAGTCGCATATATCGCTGCCGAAATACATCTTCATGAATTCCACCCTGTTCATCTTGCCAATATCACCTATGTCGGCCATGAAGATGCTTTTGTCCGCCTTGTCCTGGAAGCTGTATGGGTCCTCTATGAAATTGAAGTGACGGTATCTGTCCAGCTTCAGGATTACGTTGTTGGCGTTTTCCTCACATATCGGGCGGCTTTTCGTGATGCTCGGGCTGCTGCATACCCAGTTCACGTCTCCACAGTCGAGCTTCCATTTCAGGTCCTGGTCGAACCACCTTGATGTCCGCCACGCATCATGCTTGTACATGGAACTGGACTTCACTTTCCAGAGGTCCTTCAGCCGCAGTGCGGTGCCGTCCATCCTGAAGTTTTCCGTTATCCTGTTGTAATAGAAGACTCTTGACAGAATATATTCTATGTCGTCCCTTTCTGAAAGGGATGCGATGAAATCAGGTCTCAGTTTCTTCCATATCCACGAAGGGACAGCTTCCCTGAGATATGATATGATATAGCCTCTGATTTTTTTCGGTTTAAATCTGTCCATCGGCTTTCGGTCTGGTTTAAAAGTACATTATGCAAATGTAATAAAAAAGATGTCTCGGATGCAGGTTTCGTCCATACTATTTGGGCGGAAATTGTTTCCGGCCCTGCCGCCGATACCTGCGGGATGCCCTGGGAGGCAGGTTGCCGGACCGGAAGGCTGGCGTGTCTGTTTTTGTAATTTGCTGATGTTCAGGAAGCAAATATTTTTATTCCTTAATTCCGCAACACTATTACAAATATAACTTTTTAAGTACCTGAGCAACAAAAAGTTGCTCAGGATTTTGCCATGTCAGATTTTTCACCTATCTTAGTGTTGCAAATCAAAATATGTATCAAACCC
>JADIMQ010000101.1 GCA_017694655.1 Candidatus Cryptobacteroides merdigallinarum | reverse complement strand
ATATAGCATTGCAATATCTGGTACCTGTCCCATTGGCAGTTCCTCTGCCGCAGATATTCTTCCGTCTCGTGAAGGTTGAACGGGGACAGGTGCAGGTTGCAGGTGATCCTCGCATGAAGACCGCCTTGATTCCCCTCTATCTTGTCCGCCATCCATGATGTTGCCGAACCTGTAGCGATAAGCACGATGTCTGTGCGCCTGTTGCACCAGCCGTTCCAGAAATTCTCCAATGCGCTTACAAAGTTTGACCGTTGTGTATCCATCCATGGCATTTCATCGATGAAGACCACCTTTTTTCTGTCAGAAGGCAATGTCTCAAGATAATCTTCAAGCGCATTGAAAGCATCATACCATGTCTCCGCCTTCGACTGGCGTTTCCTGGACTGCCGATGGAGTGCACGCATGAAGTTCTGTATCTGGACTGTCGCAGGTGTCTTGTGTTCCCCTACAAATGTGAAATCGTATTTATACTTGAAGAATTTATCTATAAGATATGTCTTGCCGATACGGCGACGACCGCTTATGATGACAAGTTCCGAACGGCCTGAATCCAGACACCTCTGCAATTCTTCACATTCTCTTTTCCGTGAAATCAGTTTGTCCTGCATGATGCTTCAATTTTCGGCAAAGGTACTAAATCCGCATATGATAGCCAAACATTCAATATATTAGTTTATACTTTATCAGCAAAAATAGTTGAGATAAAGTATAAACTCGTATTTATTGCCTATTTTTGAGATATTACTTTATCTGGATTTTGTTATTAAATAAAGTACAAACTCATAAATGCTAATACAACCCTGGCTTCATGGCTAAGAGAGTCCAGTCGGCGCTTAATTTCATCTGCTTCTAGCTGATTTCTCGCTTGTGGGAGAAGAGACGAAAGCGCTGATGGACGACTGGTGGGAGAAGCAGGTATATTTTATAGACAGGAGAGAGATAAATGACGGGAAGATTAAGATGTATCCGGTACGGGAGATGCGGTCGAACTATTAGTCGGATCATTGCCGACAGTAATGAGGATATATACAGGCGATGAAAAAAAAGATTTAGGAATTGTGCAAAATGTATCACTTTTGTCCAAAAAGGCTGGCCGGGTATTGGAGTGGAGATATATTCTTATGAATTTTGAGCAAGCCGTCGCTGTTCGTGACGAAATCTGACGGTACGGCGACAGAGGGGTGGATGAGTCCCGGGGAGATCACGCCTAAGTGGGAAGAGGCTGTAGCGACGGCGCAAGGGAACACGGCGAGTGTAGATGTGCCGATCATCCCGACATACCGGTACCGTGCGATAAGGTCAGAATATTCGGGAGGGCGTGCGAAGGCATATTCGGTAGACGTCTGGCAGAAGCTCGTGATAGTCAGGAAGCACTATGAAGAGGGAGTGGAAGAAAAGATGGGGCAGTATATCCTGACGCTGATACCGGAGAAGGGGTATGCTGCTCGTCATAAGGGCAACATCGCGGAGAAGTTTGAGAACACCGGGGACAAGGGAAGCTACAGCGGGCTTGCGGTGTATTATACCCGCGGAGTGCCTATGCGGATGGACAGGTATGTTGGAGGCCGGAAGGTTGGAGGTGTATCGGTCTTCGGGGAGACGGATGCTGAAATCATCGCATCCCGATTAAAGATGATATTCAAGGAGCTTGGAACGATAGAGTTTTTAAAGGGCAGGGTTCTGCTGACGCGGTCCGGGGAGGACAGCTGGGACTATGACTACCAGGATTACTATTATCTGTTCGATGACATCTACATAGGGGATGACGGGGACTTCTACTATCTTTTGGTGGGTATCAGAATTTGTCGTGTAAGATAAGTCTGAATGGCAAAAAAAGAAGACATATTTATTCAATATCCAGAATGGGATACGAATCGATTAAACCATTTGTTGAGGAACTGCGCTCTAATGGAGTGAAAGTCGAATGCGAGCCGTACCGGCTGGACGGAAAGATGATTTATCTATGATAATGAACCGAGTCTATGTTGTAATTATTCTTCTACCGCTGCTCGCTACGTGCGGGCAGCCGGAAGAAGATGACGACAACTACATAGTCACTACGGAGGAGTTCAGTCCGGAGAACCTTCCGGAGATAGGGCGCATCTTTACCTTCGAGAGCGACAGTGTCGGGTATGCTGCTACAGCGATTCTGACTGAGCGAGATAGATTATATTACCGGGAGAATTATGTCCTGTCCAAGACGGAGGACCGAGGCAGGACGTGGACGCCGGTATGGAAAGGAAAGGGCGAATGTACGACAGTAAGTATTTATGGCGATTACCTGTATTATGTCACGCATATAAGTGAGGACAGCAATGCGACATATTCTGAGATATGGCGGACCGGAAGGGACAGGATAAAACCGGAACTTATGTCAAGGTTCGACTATGGGATATATGGCTTCCACGTGTTCAATGACTCGACATATACTTATGGTTATCATAAGGATGACAACACACCGCTTGGAAAAGATACCTTGAAGATATCTAATGATTTTGGGAAAACGTGGAGAAATATTGAGATGCCTGCAGATTTTAGCGGTATATCTGGGCTTGCGTATTCAAAAGATGTTATCTACGCATCGGTTTCTGACGATAAAGGAATATTTTTATACAGGAAGGATATAGTGACGGGCGAGGAGAAATTGTTCCCGTCCAAATTTATGTATAGTATGCAGGCATCAGACAATCTTTTCACCACGTATCCGGATATGGCATTCTGGGAATATGACGACAGGACAATGGAAATCATATCGTCCTTCCGATGGAATCGGGGATATGGTCCCTATCATCCTGCAAACTTGTTTAAGAAAGGAGATTTGGTGATCTGTGTAGCGAGCCAGTATCCAGGAGAGGTAGGGAAGAAGCAATGTATATTCGGTTCCATAGACGGAGGCTATCATTGGAAACCGTTTCTGATGGGCGACGATATCCGGACAAACATATTATACGAGCAAGGGAAGATTGCAGAGATTCCGGACAAGGATGGCGTCTCGATAATTTTTGGTCGTGGCGGCTCAAATCTGCACATCCTGACATTGAAGAAGAAGCAGGAGTAATACGAAATGCAAGTTTAGAGAAAGTGAAATACTGTTAATGTTGAGGAGTTGCCGAAAGTCTGTCAAGATTTGTCCCGACGGGAAAATATTGCTAAATTAGCAGGATGGCATCGTATAATACCAACAGATTGACTGATAGGGAAAAATGAAACGTTTTCGGACCGTATTGCTGATACTCTTCTGCTGTATTTGCCCGTGGCACAGACTTACCGCTGCAGGGGCAATGTCCGCAATACATTTTACAAGGATTTCCATCGAGTCTGGCCTCTCGCAGAGTACCATATTCTCGATTACGCAGGACAGGGACGGCAATATCTGGTTTGCCACCTACGACGGTGTGAACAAGTATGACGGATACGGATTTACAGTGTACCAGCACGTCATCGGCGACCGGAACAGCATTGCGGACGATATCTCGAGGTTTCTCTGCTCCGACAAGGACGGCAGGATATGGGTGGGCACAGCCTCAGGCCTCTCGCTCTACGACGAAGACTTGGACATATTCCGGAACTATTATTACAAGGACACCCACCAGCCGGTCAATGTAATACACCCTCTTTCGGAAAGCCATCTCCTCGTGGCCCTCGACGACAGACTGACCGTTTTCGACATAGAGAAAAGGGATTTCAGGGACGACATCCTGCCGGTGACAATGATGCCGATGAAAGCCAAGACAATCTCTTCGGGAGACGGGAAAATATTCATAGGCACAGTCTCCGGAGAGGTCTATATCTATGAGCCGGAGGCCAATATGGTCTATCCCCTTAAAATATTCAATGGGGGGGGGGTGCAGCATACAGACAATATTGCTCGAAAGCGACCGTAACCTTTACATAGGGACAGAGGGAGCCGGACTTTTCAAGGTGGACCTCGTCTCCGGCAATGTCCGGCGGTTCCGGCACTCTGACTCGGGACTGAGTTCCGACTACGTGAGAGCCCTTGCGATGGACTCTTCCAACAGGCTCTGGATAGGCACTTTCAACAATCTGTGCATATATGACGGCTGGAAGGACAGGTTCACTGTCTACAGTTCCATGCCGGAAGACCCCGAAAGCCTCTCCCAGCAGTCCGTAAGGTGCATTTTCAAGGATTCCCAGGGAGGGATGTGGCTCGGGACGTACTTCGGAGGGGCGAACTACTATCACCCGATGAAAATGAGGTTCAGGACCATCCGCCACATACCCTATTCCAATTCCCTGAGCGGAAATGTAGTGAGCTGCATAGTCGAAGACCGCGACGGGACCCTGTGGATAGGCACCAATGACGGAGGCGTGAACCATTATGACCCGGCCCGGGAGACTTTTTCATACTACCTTGAAGGGAACCGCAGGGACGGGGTGGAAGCCAATGACATCAAGGCCATCCATATAGACTATACGCGCGGAAAGGTCTTCATCGGTGCCCATGCCGGTGGCCTCCATGTCCTCGACAGGAAGACCGGCAGGATGGACTTTTATATACCGGACAAAAGCAGGCCATCCTCGTCCGATGTCTATGCCATATTGCCCCGGGACGGAGGCTCCCTCTATATCGGCACCCTCGGAGGACTCTATGTATTCGACATCGCCTCCTCGACCTTTTCCATGAGGGAGGAAAACTTGTCCGGAGACAGCCGGCTGCCAGTCAATATAATGACAATGTACAAGGATTCGGGAAACCGCCTCTGGCTCGGCGGAGACAAGGATCTTGAAGTGTATGACGTATCATCCGGAGACATAGGGCGGTGTCTTTCCCGGGAAATGAACATAGGGGACATACAGGCGGTACAGGACTTCTACGAGTCCGCCGACGGGATGGTCTGGATAGCGACCAGGTCCGGCCTCTACGGATTCGACAGCGGGCGGGACACGACCCTGCATTTCACTGTAGCCGACGGCCTGCCGAACAATGTCATCTACGGCATAGAAGAGGATTCGACGGGACATCTCTGGCTCAGCTCCAACAAAGGACTTACGAATTTTGACCCGGCGAGCGGCAAGATAAAGAACTATTCTTCATCGGACGGCCTTCAGAGCGACCAGTTCAATACCTACTCGCATTGCAGGACTTCGGACGGACGGATGTATTTCGGAGGGATAAACGGGATCACCACCTTCGTCCCGGAATCCCTCGGCGACAATCCCTATTCTCCGCAGCCTGTCATTTCACAGCTTATGCTCTACAATCATCCGGTGCGCCCGGGAGACGATACCGGAATCCTCGCGAAGAACATATCCAAGACAAAGGAAATAGTCCTAAAGCACAACCAAAGGTCATTCACCCTCGACTTCGTGGTCTCGAACTATGTTTCCGGACAGCACAACTTCTTTGCCTACAAGCTCGAAGGATTCGACAAGGAATGGTACTTCCCGGACAGGGGAAAGCGTTCCGCCTCCTACTCCAACCTTCCTCCGGGACGGTACACGTTTATCGTCAAGTCCGCCAACAGCGACGGTCTGTGGAATGACAATCCCGCGACCCTCGACATAGTCGTCAAGCCGGTATGGTATGCGAGCTGGTGGGCCAAATGCCTCCTGCTGCTCGTGATTTCCGGCCTCGTGTGGTTCGTGGCACATTTTATATGGGAACGCAAGTCCATGGCCGCGAGCATGGAGATGGAGAGAAAGGAGCAGGAAGCCCGGGACGAGGTGAACCAGATGAAGATGCGTTTCTTCATCAACATCTCACATGAGCTCCGCACCCCGCTGACCCTGATAGTGGCCCCTCTGCAGGAGATGATTTCCAAGGCTTCGGACAGGTGGATGCGGACCCAGCTGAAATTCATCGAAAGGAACACAAACAGGATACTCCACCTTGTGAACCAGCTGATGGACTACAGGAGGGCGGAGCAGGGTGTCTTCAAACTGAATGTGTCCAGGGAGGATGCCTACCGCCTTGTTTCCGAGAACTTTACATTCTACGAGAAACTCGCCCAGCACAAGGGGCTCGAATACAATTTCATTTCCGACCTTGAGGGCAAGGACTTTCTGGTGGACAAGAAATACCTTGACCTCATAGTGAACAACCTTATTTCCAATGCGTTCAAATACACGGAAAAAGGAGCCGTGACCGTGCGCCTGTTCGAAAAGGACGGAAACCTCGTCTTCCAGGTCAGCGATACCGGCATAGGCATAGCCCTGGACAAGCAGAGCAAGATTTTCGAGCGATTCTATCAGATTGACAGCGAACATATCGGCAGCGGCATCGGCCTTTCCCTGGTGCTGAGGCTTGCAGAACTGCATCACGGCCATGTGGACGTGCAGAGTACCGAAGGTGTCGGCAGTACCTTCACCGTGACCTTCCCTCAGGACATTTCCTGCTATTCCGACACTGAAATCGTGAAGCCCGGGGAAACGGACAGGGATGCCGCCGTGTATTCCACCAACCCTCGTGAAATGTACTACATCGACACCGAGCCCGAACCCTACGAGAGCGGGGATACCGCCAATGACGGCAAGAAACGCGGCCTCCTTTTGCTTGTCGAGGACAATGACGAAATCCGCAATTACCTGAAGAACGGACTGCAGTCCCAGTTTGATATCAGGACTGCCACAAACGGCGAAGAGGCCATAGAGGTCCTGAAGCTGAATCCTGCCACCGATCTCGTGGTGACGGATATCATGATGCCTGTCATGGACGGGATCAAACTGTGCCGTACCATAAAGCAGAACATCACCACCAGCCATATCCCCGTCATCATCCTTTCCGCCAAGACCGAAGTCGAAGACCAGCTTGAAGCCTTGCAGACCGGGGCTGACGACTATATTTCCAAACCTTTCTCCCTTCAGATCCTTACCGTCAAAATCAACAATATCATCAAGACCCGTAAACGTATTCTTGAAAAATATTCCAAAACCATAGAAGTCAATCCCGAGACCCTTACTTTCAACATGATGGATGAAGAATTCCTCACCAAGGCCGTATCCGTTGTCCGCAACAATCTCAGCAACGAAACTTTTTCCACCGACGATTTCGCCCGTGAAATGGGTATGAGCCGTTCCAACCTCCACCTTAAAATGAAAGCCATCACCGGTGAATCCGCCCTCGACTTCGTTCGCCGCATGCGTTTCAACGAAGCCTGTGAGCTCCTCAAAGAAAACCGTTGGACCATCGCTGAAATTAGTTACCGCGTCGGTTTCACTTCCCCGTCATATTTTTCTACGAGTTTCAAGAAGTATGTGGGGTGTTTGCCGACTGATTATCAGCGGCATAATTCCGGCTTGTGATCCGGCTTGTGATAACAGGCGGGCTGCGGCGTTGCGCTTCGGGCTCGGGGGCGGTCATTTACCACAAGTAAACTCCCTTCCCGCTCGCCTTGCGCGCCTTGCATCCCGCCCGTTCTGACAAGCCGGTCGTGGCGAATATTTCGGGGTTGACAATGGTGAGCTGCGGCGTTGCGCTTCGGGCTCGGGGGCGGTCATTTACCACAAGTAAACTCCCTTCCCGCTCGCCTTGCGCGCCTAGCATTCCGCCCGTTCTGACAAGCCGGCTGTAGTATGATTCAGAAATCCAGCCTGTACGGGACTCCGGCGGAGAGGGAGACGGTGTGCCGGCTCTCCCCGAAGACGATCTCGGCAGTGCGGTCGGACCCGCTCACGAGGGTGGCGGATACCGAGCCTCCGGACCAGCTGATGTCGACGGTGATGCCGCCGCGCGCCTTCAGGCCCTTCACGCTGCCACGGCTCCAGCCCTCGGGAAGGGCCGGGAGAAGCTCAATATAGCCTCCGTGGCTCTGCAGGAGCATCTCCGCAATCCCGGCAGTGATGCCGAAATTGCCGTCTATCTGGAACGGAAGCGCATTCAGCAGGCTGCGGTACAGGCCGCCTCCGGTGCTGCTCGAGCCGCCTGGAGCCACATACCTGACAAGGTTGTCCAGCGTTTCGCCGGCCATCTCCCCGTCGTGCAGCCTTGCCCAGAGCGCGGTCTTCCACGCCATGCTCCATCCGGTACCCTCGTTGCCCCGCACCTCCAGGCTTTTCCTTGCCGCATCGCACAGCTCCTCCGAAGCCGCTATGTCAGTCCCCGGGTAAAGCCCGAAAAGATGTGAAACGTGCCTGTGGCGGGGCTCGCTTTCGGTGTATTCCCTGTCCCATTCGAGAATCCTGCCGTCACTTCCGGTGGCATAGCCCCGGAGCTTTTCCAGCTTCCCGGAAAGCTCTTTCCTGAACTCCTCGTCCGTGCCGAGAATCTCCGCGGCCGCGACAGTGTTGCTGAAAAGGTTCCTGACAATGGCCATGTCCATTGTGCTTCCCTCGCATACTGACGCAGGAGTCCCGTCCGGCATAAGGTAGGCGTTCTCCGGAGATGTCCCTACCGGGGTCACGAGCCTCCCCTCTCCGTCCTCCACGAGCCAGCCCGAGCAGAATTCCGCCGCGCCCTTCATCACCGGGTAGTATTCCCCGAGGAAATCCATGTCCCCGGTGAAAAGGAAATGTTCCCATATATGGCTGCACAGCCACGGGCCGGACATGTTCCAGAAGAACCAGTAGACGAAGCCGTCCGAAGGATAGCCTTCCCTCCACAGGGAGATGTTGTGGTGGATGGCCCACCCCTGCAGCCCGTACATGTCCCGGGCAATCTTTTCCCCGTTCCCGGCTATCTCCCTTATGAGGCTGAAAAGCGGAAGATGGCATTCGGAAAGGTTGCATACTTCGGCCGGCCAGTAGTTCATCTCGAGGTTAATGTTGAGGGTGTAGCCGGAGTTCCAGGGCGGAAGCCGCTGGTCGTTCCAGAGCCCCTGCAGGTTGAGCGGCTGGCCTCCCGGCCTGGAGCCGGAAATCATCAGGTACCTCCCGTACTGGAATATCTGTGTGACGAGCCCGGGGTCCGGGACTTCACTGTAAGCCTTCAGCCGGACGTCCGTGGGCATCCTCTCCTGTCTGCCGTTCCGGGGCAATGTAAGCGACACCCTGTTGAAAAGGTGCTGAAGTCCTCCGTATGTGCCTTCCTGATGGACCTGTACACGTTGTCACTGGCTCCGGGCTTTCCTGCCCCGTCCAGGACGCCCTCAATGAGGCTGCGTTGTCCCAGGATTTCCGCATGGGGATCCTTCCCCTCCCTGGAAGGGCTTCTGTCAAAGCCGTTGAAACTGGTCGCGGCGTAGAGCAGCAGGGTGACTTCAGAGCATCCCTCCGCCCGTATTTCCCCGTCTCCGGCAGTGAGTTCCCCGTCCCGGTGGCTTAACGGCACAAGTACGGATTCGAAGCTCATGCCCTTGCCGTCCAGGTCCGTCCCGTAGATGATATGGTCTTCGCGTATCACATTCCCGTCCTTGCCGAAGTATTCCGGATGCAGCCTCTCGGTATGGAATGCCCTCATGTTGGCGATGTCCCGCCTCTGCGCATGTGCCGGGGCACGTCCACGCATCACGATGTTCCCGTCCTCGCAGACCGTCTCCACAGGATGCTGCGAGCACATGCCGGCCGTGAAGCTGAGGACAGGAGCATCTGCCTCCATGTGCACGACTATGGCCTGTGCCGGGTGCGAGGCGAATATCTCCCTCTTTATCCGGACCCCGTCTTTCATGTAGGTGGTGGTTACGACGGCTTTTTCCATATCCAGGGAATGCCTGTAACCCGAAATCCCGAGGCTGTCCCCGAAGTCTATGAGAATATCCCCGAAGGGCTGGTATGCCTCGTTCAGCCGTCCGATCCATTCCTTCTGCATCAGTTCCCCTGCCTCGGCGTTCTTCCCTTCGGCCAGCAGGCTGCGCACGGTACCGAGGTCCTTGCGTATGTCTATGCCGAGATCCGGCTGCGGCTCCCCGCTGTAGAGGGTGTTTTCGTTGAACTGTATCCTTTCCCTGCCCATGTACCCGAATACCATGGCCCCGAGCCGTCCGTTGCCTACCGGAAGGGCCTCCTCCCAGGCCGACGCCGGGGTAGTGTACCATAGCGTGTTCTCATCGGACGCCTTGTTCCCGGAGCAGGAGAGCAGGATTGCTGCCCCTGCCGCTGCATATAATGTTCTTGTAAGTCTCATGTCTGGTTGTTTTTCCTGTTTCTGCCGCCGATTATTCGCACGGGGTCAGGGAGAATGAATAGTTCCGTGCCCGGACGGTCGTGAATTCTATGGTAGTAAGCCCTGTGGAAGGGTCGTAGGCAGAAGATAAGCCCTCTGCGTCCCCGGACACCAGGAAGTGGCCTTCAAGCCTTATCACAGTCTCGTGCGGCTTCTCTTCCGCCGTTACATCTTCGTCTGTCAGGAGACCCATGTGTGCCCTGTACGGCCTGCGCATGTCCGGTTCACAGACTGTAAGGTGACCCGGGGTGGAAATGTAGGCGAGGGGGATGTTGGCGCTGTACACCGGCAGACCCCTGAATGTCCTTTCCGCATTGAAAATGGCCGCACATACGGCTCCGGTCTCCTTTTCCCGGACAATGTGGGCATCCTTCCCGGCCTCGAGCACTTCCAGAGGACTGTCTGCGGAAAGCAGCCGGGACGCCTCCGCCATATCCTTGTCCTTGAGGATGAAATAGCGGTAATGCCCGTCCTGCGGGGCGGTCCCGTGGTCGATGAAGGCACGCGAATACCCGTCCCCGGAGAAAATCCGGACCTCCCCGTCCCTGACAGCATAGATAAATGAGGCGTCTTCGGCCACGTATCCGCCGGCGGTCCTTCCAGCCTGGAAGCTTCCGGCGCCGCCAGCCCCTCCGTCAGCGTCCTTCCCCGCCGGGAGCCCTGCGAAAGACTGGAACAGGGTGGTAGCTACAGGGTGTTCCACGTCCCTGCAGCTTATGCCGGTGCCGAGGCAGAAAATCCAGTCCTTGAAAAGGAAGACCGATTTGTCTGCCCGGAAAGAGCTGTCGTAGGCCGTGTCATGGAGCCTTACCGAGAACATCGAGAGACTGTCGGACACGGCTACCCCGGCAAGGAAGGCTTCGTCGGAGAAGTTCCTGTGCCCCGACTCAGCCCCGCCTTTCCCCTGCAGCAGGCTGTACGGCAGGACCTTGGATGTCGTCCCGGGTATATAGTTCCAGTCCCATTGCCCCTGCCCCGGATTGAAGGACCTGCCTCCGTTGCGGAAGTCGAAATACTCGATATGCCCGTAGGAAACATACCGTCCATAGATGTTCTCGGTGCCGGAAGACTCGAAATCCCATATATAGCGGCTGAAGCCCTTTATGTTGAACTGGGTGTCCCTGTCCTTCGAGACAAGCAGGCCCGAATAAGGGTAGAAGACCGCTCCGGACGGTGCGGCTCCTGCCTCTGCCGGGAGGTCCGCAAGTGCTTCCAGCAGTTCCATCTCGCCTGCCGTGCTCGTGTATGCGAGGGAGGATCTGACTTTTCCGGCATATTCCAGGACGGCCTGCCTGCAGTTTTCAGAGGAAAGTATCTCCTTCAGGGCAGCCGCAAGTTCCGTATCCGGCTCGTCGAAGCTGAAGGCCGCGTACGCGAATGCCGGAAGTACCTCCTGCAGCACCTGCTGCCCTTCAGGGAATCGTCCGGTGGTCCCGGCCGGCACATCAAGCCCGGCACAGAAGAAACGGAAATTCAGCAGGCCCTCTTTCAGGTTCTGCAGAGTCTCTTCCGAGAGGGCGTACGGGGTCCCGTGAAGCAGATATGCTGCCAGTGCCCCGGCGTAAAGCGCATGCGGATAGTAGGCACTGTGGTAAGGCCCCCGGTGATGGTATCCCGAGAAATCCGCCTTGAATGTCCCGAAATAGCCCGGGGCTATCCCGAGCGCATTGTCCATATACCTCTTGTAGGCGGTCAGGGCCACCTGCTGCGCGGTCGTGTCGGTCAGGGAAAGAGCGTAGATGAGCTTGGGTATGGCGAGGGCCCGGAGATTGTCGGCCACTTCACCCTTGCATTCCGGTTCGGTGAAGCACATCCCGAAAAGACTGAACCAGTCTATGGTGTTGAGCTCACGTTCAAGCCTTGCCTTGCCGAGTTCTTCTTTCAGGAGGAAGAAGGAGTGGAAATATCCGCAGCTGCGCAGTTTCTCGAAGGTGAGGGTCCCCATGCCGCTCCCGTCGGCCCAGCCCTGGTCGTGGAACCAGTCGTATATCCGGATGGCCTTGTCAAGGCTTTCCATGTTCCCGTTCTTGCGCCAGTCCAGGGCCAGTGGGATGAGGACATACTCGTTCAGTTCCCGGAATTTCACGCATTTTTCCCCGTCTATCCTGTCCGGCGCTCCCCAGGGGAAGAGAGGCGTGCCTGGTGTGTAGCCGGCGGCTTTCTTCACTCCGGACGAGATGAATTTCCTTTCCCCTTCGGCCCGCAGCCGCGAAAGTTCGCCTTCAGGCCTCCTTCCGCTTCCGAGATACCATTTCTCGAGCCGTCCGGCAATGGTCCTTATATCTTCCTTGCCGGCGCGGATAGTGTCAGGGACAGCCTTTGCTGCATTGCGGTATCCCGTGAAGTCGGGAATGAGGCTGAAGTCGGTACGGTTTACACGATATTGCGCGTCGCTCATGTTCTGCCAGGACACTGTCTCGGGAAATTCGAGGATGTCCATGTAGGAAGTCCCTTTCCTGGCACTTTCCGGGAAGTGCAGCACTGCCGCGGCTATCTCTCCTCCCTTGTCCATGCCCATGTCTGACCGGAACTTGGCCCAGATGCACCTCCAGCCTTCGAAGTCCATGCAGAAAGGCAGACGGCAGAGCTCCTTCCCGTCCTTGTCCGTGAAGGAGAACATGAGGGAGTCGCGTACCGGGGTCTCATTGTATATCCAGGCGGTGAGCCCTCCGTTGCTTGAGGCCGAGGCCTCCGCGATTCCTTCCGGATGGCTGATGACGACTTGGGCGCCTGCCTTCCAGTCTATTTTCAGGGAAGTGCTCCCGAGCTTGTATTTCTGTGCGGATATTGAGAGTTTCCCCCGGTCTATGGAGAAGTTCTCCGGGACGGACTTTCCTTCGAAGGACATTGTCCGGGCCTGTGCCGGCAGGAAGATACTCAAGGCGAGCAGGACGGCCGTTGCCGAAATTGCCGCATTCTGTACGTGTGCGTGTATGTTCATCGTGGGTGAATTTGTTTCTGTACTGTTTCTTGTGACTATGGTTCCGGTGTCATGGGACGGCGTCCGTGGTTGAGCTTCAGCCCTTCCATATAGGCTTCTTCCCCGTGGAGGAGGCGTATGTCGAGCTGCCCGAGGTTAACGAGTATTCCCCTTGCCATGAGTCCGGCGTCCTCGTTCTCTTTCCTTGGCAGGGTCTCCGCCTTCTCCGTCAGGTCCCCGAGACAGTATTTCAGCAGGGGGTCCTTCAGTTCCGGGTGCAGGGAAAGGGCCTCGAGTGCGGAGTATCCGATTTTCCTTTCGCTTTCTTCTCTCGGATTGAGGAGCCGGGACAGGCCTTTTTCAGCATCTCCGCACAAGACGAGGGCGTATGCGGCTTCGCAGGCGACGTAGGGGTTTCCGTCGGTTATGAGCCTGTCCAGTATTTCAGGACGTTTTTCCAGTTTGCCTTCTGTCGCGAGTTGTGCAAGTCCGGCCGCGGCCCAGAACCTGAAATCCGGATATTCGCTGCCGGCGGCCCTGACAAGAGCCGGGATGTCTTCTTCCGTGGCTGTCCCGGCCATTTCTGCAAGCATCCAGAGTTCTTCCAGAGGGTATTTTTCCTCCCTTGCCATGTCATAAAGAACCACATCCTCCCGGCTCTCCGGAAGGAAGAAGCCCAGGTCCACCGTCTTCCTTATGTGTTCCGAGAGTTTTCCCCGGAAGTCTTCCAGAATCCCGGCATATTCCTCCATCTGCGAAAGGTCATGGAGCTCGAAAGGGTCGGCTTCAAGGTCGAAAAGCATTTCCGCAGGGTGGATCTCAAACGGCTGTGCCCATTCCGGATTCGTGTTGTGTCCGCCCAGTACCAGGGCGTCCCAGGCCATGTTCGACGGCATTCCCCACTGGTAGTAGTTCCGCAGGGCGAACTGCCGGTAGGGCATATAGCTGCGTATGTACTTGTATTTCCCGTCGGACACCGCCCTTACAGGGGTAAAGTGGTGCAGGTGGTTGGATGCGAACGCGAAATGGAGCTCCGGCCCCTCTGTTGAGTATCTGCCCATGAGGGCCTTTCCCTGCATATATTCCGGAGGCCTGACTCCGGCAAGGCTCAGGACAGTAGGGGCGAGGTCTACAAAGCCCGCCGGCCAGTCGTAAACGGATGATTTGCTGCAGACAGGTGCAAGGTGTTTCCATTTTTCAGGAAAATATACGATGAGGGGGACATGGAGCCCTGTTTCGTAAATGTAGCCCTTCCCCCGGGGCAGGCATCCGCCGTGGTCGCTGAATATGAATATTATGGTGTCGTCGTCGAGCCCTTCCTTTTTCAGGTCTTCGAGGAAGAGCCCGACCCATCTGTCGACATCCTGCACAGCCTCGAGGTGTCCGGCATAGTCGGAGCGGACTTCCGGGAGGTCAGGAACGTGAGGCGGAAGTTCCAGCAGCTGTGGGTATATCCCTTCTTCGGTGTAGTCACGCCGTCCGTCGGTGTGGAAGGTCCGGATGCGGCCCATGTGCGAGGTCACGGTGTTGTAGACCGCGAAAAACGGCTGCCCGTCCTTCCTGCGTGGGCTCTTGTACGAGGCTGTCTTGCTGCATTCGTCCCAGCAGCTCCTGTTGTCGGTGGTGGTGTTGTAGTGGGTTTTCCGGTTGTTTGTGCAGTAGTAGCCGGCCTCCCTTAGCAACTGTGGGAAGAGTATACCTTCAGGTGTGCCGTATGCCACAGGATGGACATCCATGCCGTATGTTGTGGCATAGCATCCGGTGATGAGCGAAGACCTTGCCGGCGAACTCTGCGGGGCGTTGGACCATACGTTGCTGAACAGGATTCCGTTTGCGGCGAGGCTGTCTATGACAGGAGTGTTGACGTCGCGGTTCCCGTAGCATCCGAATTCGTAGAAACTCGTGTCTTCGAATGTCAGCCAGAGAATGTTCGGCCGGTCTTTGCCGGCTGGGTGTCCCGAAGTCCCTCCGCAGGTTTCATCCCAAGTGCCGGCAGCCCCCGCAGCGGCCTCCGGAACGGTTATCAGGGCACCTGCAAGAAGTGCCTGGAGATATGTGGTTTTTCTGTCCATGTCGCAGTTGTCTGGATTTTATCCTTTGCGGGCATTGAATAATAGAACGAACAATTGAAGCGGCTTTCTGATATGTGCGAGTACGAATAAAGAGAGGACGAATCAGACTTTTGACCCGTCCTCCCTCTTTACGCAAAAACAAAGGTTTTACCATCCAGGGTTCTGGACATATTTCGGCATCAGCTGGATATCCCTCTGCGGGATCGGCAGCAGCTCGTGCTTCCCTTTCTGGGTGAACTGCGCTGCAATGTAGACGGAGGAACCGCCTTCTACATAGTCCTCCATTGCCTGGGCAGTCTGCATCACGGTCTCGTAGTATATGCCCCAGCGTATGAGGTCCTGGCGGCGCTGTCCCTCGAAGGCGAGCTCGTAACCCCTCTCGTCCCTTATGGCCTGCCGGAATTCCTCGTAGCCCATGCCTGTGGCGAGGTCTGCGTCGGAGGTCTGGTTGAGCGGATAGCCGAAACCGCGCCTGCGGACCATGTTCACACACTCGTAGGCCACTGCGTTCGGTCCCTGGTTTACCTCGTTCAGGGCCTCGGCATAGAGCAGGAGCACGTCGGCGTAGCGGAGCACGTACCAGTTAATGTTGGAGTAGTTCTGGTCCACAAGGTAGTTTGCATCCTGGACATATTTCTCGGTATCCCACTTCGCCGGGGTCAGGTTTCTTGCGTAACGGTTCTTGAGGGAATTCTCGGCACTTTCGGAAAAGGCCGTCTCCATCTGGGTCTCGTCGTATGCGATATTTCCGTTGTTTGCACTGCTGTTGAGGTCGTATTTTGTCCTGGTCTCGTCCATGTACCGGTAGTCAGCGACTGTAAGTTTCACCCTGAGGTCATTTGCCCTGTCGGCCCAGTTCTGGACGAATGGGGCAATGGCCCTCACATTGCCTGCATTACGGACACCCCTGATATTCTGGGCCAGTACCCCGTTCCATTTTCCGATACGGCCCAGCCTTGCGCCGGAAGCGGTGGATGTAGGGGAGTAGAAGCTGATTTCAATGAGGCTCTCGGTCGGGTCCCATATTCCGTTGCAGGTGTTGTACCAGAGCTGTTCGAATCCGGAATCCGCGTTTGTACCGGTGGTCAGGAGACTGTGTTTTCCGGAGTCTATAAGTGTCTTGGCGGTCTCGACGGCACTTTCCCACTTGGTCTCATCATAGAGAGGGTAGCCCGCCCAGGTGCAGTACACCTTTGTCAGGAGTCCCAGGGCAGCGCCTTTTGAGAAACGGAAGTCGTTAGAGCTCCGGAGATTGTCGTCCGTGGCGTATGGGAGCACGTCAATGGCATAGAGCAGATCTTTCTCTATCTGTTCGTAGACTTCCACAGGATCGTCCTGCTCCATGTCTGCAAGGGCCGTCTTGTAGGCGTAGTTCGGGTCTGTAATCAGGGTCACGTTCCCGAACCACCTTACCAGCTCGAACTGGCACAGGGCCCTGAGTGCACGGGCCTCACCCATGTAGACTGTAGCCAGCGGCTTGTCATCCTCCTCAAAGGACTCCACATTCTGCGACAGTCTCATTATGAAGCTGTTGGCATCGTATATGGCCTTGTTTATATCCTCCCAGGTGGTCTCTATGTCGCTCTGGACGCTCGTATAGGCGTTTGCCGGAACTATACGGTAGTTGTCAGTCGTGCTGCCTTCACATTTCTCCATATCGGTCGGCATCTGAAGAAGGCACGACAGGTTGTATCTGTACATCCCCTCTTCGCAGAGGTCGGCATATATGCCTTTCAGCACGCTCTCGGCTTCTGCGGAATTTGTTATGTAGTCGTCCATGTTTATCTCGGTGTAGGACTCCTCTTCCAGAGAGCAGGAGGCCCAGAGAATTCCGGACAATGCAATGGCTGTGATATATTTGATACTTTTCATTTCTGCAGATAAATATTAGAATTGGATTTCAAGACCTATCAGGTAGACGCGGCTCTTCGGGTAGGCACCCCAGTCGAAGCTCGGCATAAGAGGGCTTGTCCTCATGCTGACTTCAGGGTCGTAGCCGCTGTATTTCGTCAGGCAGAACAGGTTCTGTGCGGTGGCGTAGAGGCGCATCCTGCTGACATATATCTTTCTCGTCCATTTGGCCGGGAAGGTATATCCGAGGGTCACGTTCTTCAGCCTCAGGAAAGACCCGTCCTCGATGAACCGCGAATAGGTCTGGTACTTGATGTAGCCGTCAGCTGCAGGAACCCTGTTCGAGGCATTGGTCGTGGTCCATCTGTCGGCCACTTCTGCCAGCTGGTTGGAACGCTCGTCCTGGGACTGGGTGGCGAACATACGGGTTGCGTTGTAGACATCGT
>JADIMQ010000100.1 GCA_017694655.1 Candidatus Cryptobacteroides merdigallinarum | reverse complement strand
GTTATTGCTTTAATGTCTGTAGTCCGCAGTTATCTTCCGATAACTTTTTTTCAAAAGTAGACTAAAAAATGACGCGGTAGTCTTCATTGCATCTACAATGTAGCTGTCGACTGTGCTAAATTTTTGATTATCAGTTATATGTTTTATGTTCGTCAGACTAAAATGTAGTTGTGTCACTGATTCCTGAAGAGTCTTTTTACTGTTTGTGCAATTTATCACGTGCTTATATTTTGAATATTTTAATTGTCTGATTATCTTTTGCTTATATTTTGGTTTGACTACAAAATGGATTGATTCTCTGGTGTTTTCCGCGGATTGTCGTTAATTTTCAGTCACATAAGTAAGATGGTGACTGCAGACAGGCAACGCGGATTTCCTGCAACCTGGCAGGAGCCGGGAAACTTGAAAACGGTTTTTCAAATTTAAAACGGTGATACTGACATGAAGACAAAGAATGATATTGAGAAATTCCGCCTTGCCGCAATGACCGGCATGGTTGTAGCCGGTGCGGTTTCCTGTGCGGAAATCGCCGGAGATGAAGACCAGTTGTCCGGCGAAGTGCAGCCTGTTCCTTCCGGACAACCGGATGTGATCCTCATTCTTGCGGATGACATGGGCTACGGGGACATTTCCGGCCTTAATCCGGATTCCAAAATACATACGGAGAATATAGATGCTCTGTGTGCTTCCGGAATCGTGTTCAACAATGCACATTCGTCGTCGTCAATGTCTACACCCTCACGTTACTCTGTCCTTACCGGACGTTATCCATGGCGGACAGAACTGAAACAGGGGGTGCTTGGCAGTGAAGCTCCGGCCATGATTGCCTCCGGCAGGAGGACTCTCGGAGATCTTTTTTCCGACAACGGCTATGAAACTGCATGCATCGGCAAATGGCATCTTGGCTGGGACTGGCAGAAGAACGGTGGAGATATAGATTATGCCGCTCCTGTCAAGAACGGTCCTACAGCGCGGGGATTCGGCTATTTTTATGGAATTACAGCCTCACTCGACATGCCTCCGTATGTTTATATTGAAAATGATAAGGTTACACAGGTGCCGACACGGACACTCCCTGCAAGGACAGGACTCCAGATGATGAGGGAAGGCGTGGCTTCCGAGGAATTCGTACCTGAAGAAGTCTTCCCGAATATGACGGCAAGGGCTCTGGATTATATCGAGAAGATGAAGTCTTCGGACAAGCCTTTTTTCCTGTATCTTCCATTGACTGCGCCCCATACCCCGATATTGCCTTCGGCGGACTTCAAGGGCAAGTCCGGAATCGGAGACTACGGGGATTTCGTCCTTATGATTGACGATATGGTAGGACAGCTGACAGACAAACTGAAAGAGACTGGGCAGTTCGAAAACACTATAATCATATTTGCAGCTGACAATGGCTGCGCCCATTATGCCGGTACAAAGAATATGGAAAAGCAGGGCCATTTCCCGAGCTATGTATGGAGGGGCTACAAGTCCGATATTTTTGAAGGAGGCCACAGAATACCGCTTATCGTCTCGTGGGGGAACCGCATAGCCGGAAGGCGGTCTGTTGACCCGGTCTGCCTTTCAGACCTGTTCGCCACTTTCGCGGCAATGCTCGGAGCCCCTGTCGCCAACGGTGAAGCAGAAGACAGTTTCAGTTTCTGGGATGTCGTTACCGGTTCCGGAAGCGGCTCGCGTACAGATATAGTAGTGACTTCCAACGACGGGTCCTTTGCCATGACAAGGGGAAACCTGAAAGTAATATTCACTGCGACCTCAGGAGGATGGGGCGATCCTGCATCAGGGTCAGACGTATCCGGCCTTCCCGAGATGCAGGTCTATAATATGGCTTCCGATGTCAAGGAATCCACGAATCTCTATGGGGTAGCCCACTATGACGAGACTGTCGCAACCTACAAGTCCGTCATGAAGGAATATGTGGAACTCGGACGCTCAACCCCTGGGACCCCCGTGCCGAATGATACCGGGAATTCCTGGAAACAGACCGCCCCTTTCACTGACGAATAATGTGGGTGTGCTGCAGCAGTTCAGGGTATTCCCTCATATACACCGCGTTGCACTCCATTAGAATCACCCCGCTGAGCTGGCATCCGAGATATATCCTTTCCCCGGGTTCTGCAGCCCTTCTCCAGTCTCCAGGGAAAAGGAGTCTGTCGCCGGTCGCCTCGTACAGGGTGATTCCCTGCATTTCCATGAATCTGATATATGACTGCCTGAGGGCATCATTGATATACTCGGACCGGATCAGTTTTGTCATATAGTGGGCCAGTATTCCCTTGAAAACACCGTTGTTCTGGTTCAGGCTTCCAGCCGGGTCCCCTCCGGCCCCTTCATTCCTCCAGATTCCTTCTTTTGCGAATTTGTCGTTCTTTATGCAGAAATTCCCGCATCCGGTTGCGAAATCCAGGTAAGCCTGCCTGCGTGTAATGTCATAAAGTTCCAATGAGGAACCTATGAGCACTCCCTGGTTGTAGGTTGTGAATGTCTTGCTGTCGAGAGAGGAATAAGTGCCTCCCGTGGCGGAGTCGAAGAGATTTTCGTTGGCCCATCTGTAGATATCGAGTGCGAGTTTAAGGTCTTTGCTGTCATTGGTCCGCTTGTACATCTGGGCGGCAAAACATGCTGCCGTCCAGTGCGTGCAGGCGTTCCGGATATCCTTGTCGGCATTTATCTTGTTCCATAGCATCCCGCTGTCGCTTCCGAGCCATCCTCCCTGGACATCTCCCCAGAGGATTGTCGCGGCATTCATGTATTCTTCTTCTCCGAAAAGGTCGTATGCTCTCAGACAGGCCATCCCCATCCAGGACATGTCGTCATAATACTGGTTTATGTATTTCCCGCCGGTAGATTGCTTTATCCGTGCAAGTACGGTCCTTACCCTGTCTGCATAGAATTCATCTCCTGTCCGTTCATACGCATCCATAAGAGTTTCCATTGCATGGGCTGTCTGCCAGTAGTGGTAGAACGTGGATACGTCGTGGATGTTGTCAATCCAGTAGAAGTTCTCTGCGCTGTACCAGAAGTCTGTCTCGAGTACATTCTGGGCTTCATCAGCTATCTCATTCCAGTCATAGTCCGATACAATGGTCCCGTTTTCTGTTCCGGTTTCGTCGGGTGTCGTTTCACTGTCGGAGCAAGACGCCAGACAGATTATTGCCGGCAGGATAAAAAATGCTTTTTTAATTGTCATATTGTCTGTTTTAGTGATTTCTTCTGTGGATGATCAGATACGGCAAATATACTTAATCGTCAGGCTACTGTCGCTCCGGTAATGGTGTCCATAGGATGCAAATGTAGAACATTGAAATGATTAATATATTGACTGTCATTTGTTTGATGATTGGGAAAATCTTTAATAATGTAGCTTCCCCAAGACTTTTCCTGCACCGCAAAAGATGTGTCAGTCATGGTCAGACGTCTTTTCAAATCAAGCTAAGAAGCTATATTGTTTCAAAGTGTGTAGGGGGGTGTAAATATTTGATTGTTAATTATATATCTGAAATGTGGACCCGTTTTGCGGCTACATTTTGATTTGCGGCTTTTCCATGGAAGAGTTTTTTATAGAAATTTGCAGAAAGGTAACTGCAGAAGAACACTATAAAACCAAATATCCGCACATGAATCATATCGGAAACAAAGCTATCCTCTTTTCCTGCCTGCTGACAGCGGGAGGAGCGGCATACGCGCAGAAACCCAACATCGTCCTGATCCTTGCCGATGATATGGGTTATGGTGACATTTCGGCATTCAACGACAAGACAAGACTTGTCACACCGAATCTTGACAGATTATGCGAACATGGGATAAGGTTCACTGACGCGCACTCAAATTCGTCTGTCAGCACCCCTTCCAGATATGGAATTCTGACAGGACGCTATGCCTTCAGGTCTGATCTTAAATCCGGTGTCCTGGGAGGTTTTTCATCTCCTCTTATAGCAGAAGACAGGAGTACGGTGGCATCGATGCTTTCCTCATGTGGATACTCCACGGCAATGATAGGGAAGTGGCATCTTGGCTGGAACTGGAGCTGTGTGGATGGAAAACCGGGAGAAGTGGACTACTCCGCCCCTGTGTCCGGAGGTCCTACCGACCGTGGTTTCGGTTATTTTTATGGGATTGCTGCTTCTCTGGATATGTCCCCGTATGTCTATGTGGAAAACAATATGCCTACAGCGGTGCCGGATAAAATGTCTGTCGATATCTCAAAAGGAATCCTGATGCAGCGCAGTGGTCCGCAGTCCCCTGATTTCGATCATAAGGACTGTCTGCCGAATTTTACGGAGAGGGCTGTCGGATATATCCGGAGTCATAAGGATGATGCAAATCCGTTTTTCCTGTATATCCCTCTGACAGCTCCGCATACCCCGGTACTGCCTTCGGATGAGTTCAAGGGAAAGTCCGGAATTTCGCCATACTGTGATTTCGTGCTTATGGTGGACAGTATGGTAGGTAAGATAGCCGATGCTGTGGAGGAGAGCGGAATCTCGGAAAACACCATTATAATATTTACCTCGGACAACGGGTGTTCCCCGGTTGCGGAAATAGCCAGGATGAAAAAGGCCGGCCATAGTCCCAACTACATTTACCGAGGGGCAAAGTCTGACATTTATGATGGCGGACACAGGGTGCCTCTCATTGTTTCCTGGGGTGACCGCTATAATGGACGCGTCGAGGAGCAGCTCATTTCGCTCACTGATTTTTACGCGACTTTTGCAGACCTGGCCGGATATAGCCTGAAGGATGACGAGGCGGAAGACAGCTACAGTTTCAAGGCTGTGCTTGACGGCACCGGAAAGTCTGCCAGGAAGGATGTGATCCATCATTCGATAGACGGTCGTTTTGCCATGAGGAAAGGAGATTGGAAACTGGTCTTCTGGCCGGGATCCGGCGGCTGGGGCAATCCAAACGAAAAGTCGAAGAACTGGAACACTCTGCCTGAGTACCAGCTTTTCAATATGAAAGATGACCCGACTGAGAAGGAAAACCTCTACGGGACCCGCAAAAAGATAGAAAGGGAATTGACGGAAAGTCTGAAGAGGTACATCGTTGACGGAAGGTCTACTCCGGGAGCCCCTCGGAAAAATGACGGAGCCAGCGAATGGAAGCAGATAGAATTCCTGTTTGAATAACCTGAATCAAGTTCTGATAGATATGGATGCAAGATATTTCATTACTGCGGCGTTTTCTGTCGCAACGGCAGGTATCTTCTTTCCGTTTTCCTTGTCAGGAAAGACGAAGGGAGAGGACCGCAAAGCAGCTGACAATGGCTTGAACCGCCCGAATTTCATAATAATAATGGCGGATGACCTCGGCTATGGTGATATTGGATGCTTCGGAAGTACCAGTGTGTCTACGCCGAATCTTGACAGGATGGCTTCCGAGGGGATGATTCTTACCGATTATCATTCCAACGGTCCGGTAAGCTCTCCTACACGTTGCGCCCTGCTTACCGGCAGGTACCAGCAGAGGGCAGGACTTGAAGGTGTGTTGCTGACCAATGTCGATAAGCACCGCAAGGCCGGACTGCGCCAGAATGAGGTCACATTTGCCGATGTGCTTTCCGGTAACGGCTATGATGTGGTGATGTTCGGAAAATGGCATCTGGGTTATCTTCCGCAGTATGGCCCTCTGGAGCATGGTTTCAGCCGTTTCGAGGGTTTCCTTGCAGGAAATGTGGACTACAGGGCATTCGTAGATTCTCAGGGACGTCCGGACTGGTATGATGGGACCGAACAGGTTACACCGGAAGGGTATCTTACTGATGTGATCAATGCCAGAGGCATTTCATATATACGGGAAAATCATGACCGGCCGTTCTGCCTGTACCTTGCCCATGGCTGCCCGCACAGCCCGTATCAGGGACCGGACGACCCTCCTTACCGGACTGCAGGCTCATCGGAATTCAACCCGAGACCGGCCAAGAGCGAGGCTGAGACCTATGCGGATATGATCAACCGTATGGATGAGGGTATCGGACGTATTTTCGATGCCGTCAGGGATGCCGGTATAGAGAATGACACTTTCGTGATTTTCGTGTCGGACAACGGACCTACAGGCCCTGGTTCCTCGGGCGGATTCAGAGGCCGTAAAGGCGGACTTTTCGAGGGCGGCCACAGGGTCCCTGCCATAGTGTGGATGCCTGGGAAAGTCGCTCCTGGCACTGTCAGCGCGGAGCCGGTGATGGCAATGGATATCTTCCCTACGATGCTGGACCTGGCAGGGATAGAATATGAAAATGCCGCAAAGCCTCTTGACGGGAAGAGTTTTGTACCTGCCATGGAAGGCGGACAGATGAACGAAAGGCCTCTTTTCTGGAAATACCGGACACAGAAGGCAGTAAGGGTCGGGAATATGAAATATATGGAAAAGATTGAAGGCCGTGGAGATGCCAGGGAAAGGGTGTCTTTCCTGTTCGACCTCGGGACTGATCCTCAGGAAAAGGTGAATCTGATACAGGAACGCAGGAAAGAAGCTGCGAAGATGAAAAGGCTTCTCGACGGCTGGGTGGAAGATGTGCAGTCGGAGACAAAGGACCAGACAAGGTAGAAGCGATATGTGAAGAATTTATCATGTTATAACTAATAGACCAACTATGTTTCATTCGTTTATTTTGAAAAAGAAGATAGCGGCAGCACTGTTTTTTCTGCTGTCCCTGCCGGTATGGATGTCCGCCCAGAGCACAGGACTGAATATCTCAGGGAAAGTGACAGATGAAAACGGGGACCCTCTGGTGGGAGTGACGGTTATAGTGCAGAATGAGAACAGGGGAAGTGTCTCCGACTACGACGGAAAATATTCCATAGCAAGAGATGTGACCAGGCAAAATACCATCCTTTCGTTCAGCATGCTGGGCTTCAAGACTCTTACAGTCGAGGTGTCTTCAACCCAGGATGTCCTGGATGTCAGAATGGAGGAGGACGTGAACCTTCTGGATGAAGCCGTCGCCATTGGCTACGGTACACAGACAAAGAGGACAATGACGGCCGCCGTCACGAGCATCAATGCCGAGGAACTTTCCGGCTATACAGGATCCTCTATAGAGCAGGCGATTGCAGGTCTTGTCCCGGGAGTCAGGATAATGACATCGGATGCCACTCCTGGTGGAGACCTTAATATCGAGGTGCGCGGTGTAGGTTCGGTGACCTCCGGGACGGAACCTCTGTTCATAGTGGACGGGATTCCGATGGAAGGCGGTCTGTCCACCTTGAACCCGGATGATGTGGCAAGTATACAGATACTGAAGGATGCAGCATCTACGGCAGTGTACGGTTCCCGGGGTGCAAACGGTGTGTTCCTTATCACTACCAAGAGGGGAACTACCGGCAAACCTACGGTGACAGTGAATGCGGCTGTTACCCTTGCAAAGGCGCAGCGTAAGTTCGAGGTCCTGAATTCAGCCGATCTTATCGAATATCTGAACGACTACGGCACCAACATCAGGTATAAATACATCACCAACGATACCCAGGATTATTTTCCGTTTGACGCTTCACTGGATACTGACTGGCAGGACGCTATTTTCCAGCTGGCAGTACAGCAGAAATACAATCTCTCGGTTTCCGGCGGTTCCGACAAGGTGAAATACAGGGTGTCCGGAGAGGTCTTTGACCAGCCGGGTACCGTGGTCTATACAGGGATGCAGAGGTATGCCTTCAGAAGCAACCTGGACTTCAAGTTCGCTAAATGGGCTGAGATGGGACTGAACTTCTCCACGACATACACCAAGACCAGAAAGACAAGGGAAGGCGGGAACGGCTCCAACGGAGTTATCCGTACAGCCATTGAGATGCCTCCTTTCTTTCCTGTATATCTTCCGGACGGCAGTTTCTTCTCCATGACTGAGTATTCCATGTCCATTCCGGATAACAAGTACCTTGAGGGTCCTGACCCTGTCACCGGTCTTTATGACGGCATCACCACTTCTCCGCTGAATACGAAGATGGACAATCCTGTGAAGATTGCAAGGGACTACAAGGACATCACAGATATCTTCAGGACCACAGGCGCGATAAACTTTACCTTCCATATCGCCAAGGGTCTTACCTTCAAGCCGTCGTTCTCCATTGACGTGAGCAGCAGGAACAACAGCGTCTGGTATCCTGCATCAATAGGCAACAACAGGACGGACTCTTCCGCATCGGCATCCTCAAGACGCCAGATAATGTGGATGAATGAGAATATTCTCCTGTATGAACGGAGCTTCGGCCTGCACAACCTTGCCCTCATGGGCGGTGTCACTTTCCAGAGCACCAACTCCAAGGAACTCGACGTGTCAGCCTACAAGTTCGATTCCGAGGCTCTCGGTTCCATCAACGGGGGTACTGTGAACGGTGGAGGCTATGACATAGTTACTGACAGGCTCAATTCCTACATGGCCCGTGTCAGTTATAACTACAACCAGAAGTATATGGTGCAGGCGGTGTTCAGGGCCGACGGTTCGTCGCGTTTTGGCGAGAATAACCGTTTCGGCTACTTCCCTTCAGTCTCCGCAGGATGGGCGATATCGGAAGAACCGTGGATGCAGAAAATCAACGCAATAAGCGAGCTCAAGCTCAGGGCCAGCTGGGGCCTTTCCGGAAATAATGCTATAGGCCAGTGGAACTATATGAACAAGATGGGCAAGAACAACTACGTCATCAACGGAGACGTTGTTTCCGGATGGTCGAGCTCAAATATTGCCAATCCTGACCTGAAATGGGAACAGTCCAACCAGCTTAATGTCGGACTAGATCTTGGTTTTGCGAAGAATAGGGTGTTCATGCAGCTTGACTTGTACCGTTCCGTGACTGAGGATATGCTTCTGAATACCCAGGTGCCTGGCACTCTAGGAGTGTCGAACATGCTCCAGAACGTCGGATCGGTGCTCAACAGGGGAGTGGAATTCAACATCACCTCCAGGAATATTGTAGGACGTTTCAACTGGACCACGACTTTCAATATTTCGGCCAACAGAAACAAGGTGCTAGGGCTCGGCATTGACGCCGAGGCAATATATGCAGGGGAGGAAGAATCAAACATAACTTTGGTAGGTTATCCGATGGGGATGTTCTATGGCCGCGTGTTCGGTGGGATATACCAGAGCCTGGAGGAGATAGAGGCCCTGCGTAATGACCCTTATTCCGGACTGGCTTTCGACGAGAACGTCCGTCCAGGTGATCTAAAGTGGTATGACCTGAACGGTGACGGTACATACGATGACGATGACAGGACCATAATCGGCAACCCTTATCCGAAGTTTAACGCAGGTATGGTGAATACCTTCTCCTACAAGAACTTTACCCTCAGCATCCAGCTCGTGGCACAGTACGGCAACCAGATATACAATACTGCCCTCATGCAGTTGCTTGAAGGTTCCGATGCGAATGTATCTATCCTTACCAAGGACAGGTGGTATTCTGAGGACCAGCCGGGCAATGGTATAGTGGGAAGGTTGAGAAGGTACAACGATGTGAAACCGACGGCCGAGGTAAACAAGTTTACCAATAGGCTTCTTGAAGACGGTTCATATTTGAATATCAAGAATATACAGCTTTCGTACAATTTCAACAGGAAGATGCTGAAAAAGATAAAGCTCCAGGGATTGAACATAAATTTCAATATAGACAATCTTTATACGTTCACTAAATATACGGGCCTGAATCCTGAGTCAAATACATTCAGGACAGCGACTGCCCCTGGTGTCGACAGGGTAGGTTATCCAGTCTCGAGGAACTTCACCCTTGGAGTGAAAGTATCATTCTAAAAATATGACAGACATGAAGAAGAATATAATAGGATACATATTATCGACGGCATTTATGGCTTTAGCTGCCGTGTCCTGCTCATTCCTGGATGTGGACCCGGAGACACAGATGACCGACGAGGGGTTCTATGAGTCCCCTAACGACATCCGTTCCGTCCTTTATTCCACTTATGCCTCCCTGAGGGACAACGGCCTTTACAATACCTCTATCTGGACAGTGGCCGATGTCCGGTCTGATGTCGCTTTCCCGAGTGCGACACGCTATTCTGCCAATATGTACAAGCACGAATCGGAGGAGTTCAACATCACATCCAACAATACCGCGACCCAGAACTTCTGGAGTCACTCCTACAGGGCTATCAAGAGGGCCAATACCGTAATCATCAAAGGACAGGAGCTTTTTCCCGACGATGCAGACGTCCAGTTGTACATTGTCGAGGCGAAGGTTCTGCGCGCACTTTTCTATTTCAATCTTGTGCGGGTTTTCGGGGACGTGCCTATCGTTCTTGACATCCCGGACAGCTACAGCGATGCAGGCGATGACGTGAGGATGAGTGTGGAACTTGTCTATGAACAGATTCTCAAGGACCTGACAGATGCCGTGAACAGCGGACTCATGCAGGGCAAGAATGCAACTCCGACAGGTCGCGTGAACCTCTATGCTGCCGAGGCTCTGCTGGGCAAGGTCTTCCTGAACATCCCGGATGAGATTACGGCAAGAGCTTATCCGAATGTCCCGGCATACAGTGACATTTCCAATTCCCCTAAGCTGTTCGCTTATTTTCCGGAACTTACGGCAACCAAGTGGGAGGCAGCCAAATACTACCTCGACGATGTAGTTAATAATGGCGGGTACTCCCTCATGGGTACATTCTCTGACCTGTTCAAACCTGCAAATAAGAACAATATCGAGTCTATCTGGGAAGTGGAGTTCAAGGGAGACCAGACTGAAAGCATGGGAAGTTCATTCTATACTCAGTTCTGCCCTCCGAACTACAGGCCGAGGGAGACACCGAACAGCAACGGCTATACTCCTGCCGGGCTTGCAAACACAGGTGGCGGAAGCTGCGTCCCTACCGGATATTTTATAGACCTGGCCAGAAAGTGGGACAGTTTCTACCCTGACTGGACTTACGCCCCGACCTATTTTGACGGGAATATCTATACGGACAAGCGTATCAGCGACGGCGCATGGACGACCGACAACAACGGAAATCCTCTGCCGGTGAACGAAAACAAGGATTATCCCCAGTCGGTAACCTATCCTTACGATCCGTATTCCGGTACTACTTTCCGCCTTACGGTCAAGGGTTTCGGCCAGGATGAGAAATGGTTCTGCGGAAAATACCAGAGCGGTACCCCGTACAAAGCCAACGATTCGGACGACAACTGGTACATCATCAGGTACGCTGATGTCCTTCTTATGCTGGCCGAAGCAGAGGCCCGTATAAACGACGGCTACCTTTCGCAGGACGCTCTCGACAGGACTATCAATATGGTCCGCAACAGGGCAGGTATTATCCCTTACAGGGCTACCGGTGCTTCAGATTGTGGTGCGGTTCTCGACACTCCGGAGAAAGTGTATGACGCCATATTCGAGGAGAGGACGCTTGAACTTGCATTCGAGGGCCACAGGTGGTTCGACCTTGTGCGCAGCGGTGAGGCTGTTTCTGTGATGAACGAACACTTTACGAGGTACTACGAGGCATACACCTCCAATTCAGGGGCTTCCGTGGACTCATATTATATGAAGAACAAGAGAGTAGTCATAGACGAGTACTGCACCCTCTTCCCTATACCTTCAAAGGAGCTTCTGCTCAATCCGAGGTTGACCCAGAACAACAACGCGAGATAGTAACATCCCATTAAATTGACAGAAATATGAATATCAAGAATATAAGTGGCACAATACTCCTTGCCTTGTCTTTCGTAGCGTTCTCATCTTGCGAGGATTGGCCTGGAATGGAGTATACCATCGAACCTAAAGAAATGCTGGTAGATGACCAGCTCATATTCGTGGACGGTTTCCTCCAGGAGGGCGTGCCTGTCTACCAGGGGACCGAAGGTGATGAGAACGATCCTGCCGACAGGCTAGCTATCCCGGTTAGAAACGGGTTTGGCCGAGAACTCACCTTTGTCTTCGTTGACAATTCCGACAAGTACGGTATCAGGATAAAGCAGGAAAAGGTAAAGGCCGACAACATCGGCGACCGCCAGTATTTCTATTTTGATATGGAGGGAACACCGAAGAACGCGACTGACGGTGTGATTCCTATATCTTTCGATGTTCTTGACGAGAACGGCGTTTCCCTTCTCGGGACTATTACCAAGACGGTAAATGTATGGGATGGGGATATGGAAAGGCCTGACCGCGATATGATACCTACTGTACAGAAGCCGTTCATATTCCATCATGCGGAGCTCAACTGGGTGAACCAGTACCACGAAGACCCTGCGAGCGTCGTGTCTCTGTATGCCGGTACCCCTATCCCTACCTCGAGTTTTACTTTATCAGGTATAACTTACAATACTTCGGTGAATTTGCACTATAACTCCATACTCATTGCCAACGGTGCACTCACTCCGGAATTTACCGAGGTCGTATCCGGGGGTGTCACGAACAATGTGCTTACTCTCCTGGTGCCGGATGCCGAAAACCTCGGGGCGCATCCGGAATGGTTCACACTCTCGGACGGCACGACGAGCGACGTATGGGATCCTTCCGAGAATTCTTTCATGCACGGGAAGAATTCCAAGCCTATATCCATCTCAATGTATGATGAAAATGCTTCCTTGCTGATAAGCGGCAACAACCGTAGCCGTCCTTTCTCTTCGTTGACGTGGAATGTTACGGACAGACGTTCCAATGCACCTCTTGGAACATACTTCGGACAGCCTGGCCGTTTTAAGATATATGTCAAATATGTCAATAATGACCCGGCTCTGGATATAGTCCAGTACCTGCCTGCACATCCTGGCACCGGAGAACATGGCTGGGTGTCTTACGAGTTCGAGGTCAAGGAGAACCCTAATCCGCCGTTCGAACTGAATCCGGAACTTGATGCAACGGACTGGGAGCCTACGGAAGACAAGCCGATAAAGGCAGTACGGGCTGAAATCAGAAGGAATGAGGCTCCGTATGTCTTTACGGCCGGAACCAAGGTCGCCAACAGTGTGAAGCTGAGGATATGGTTCGCCTCCCTGAAAGAAGGAACTACCTCGATAGAGGAACGGACTGCCAATTTCAAGCTCTGCCAGAATACCGGCTACACAAGCGGTTTCAATAATGAAGAGGTAAGTGCCATAGCAGGTGACGGGGCATTGTTCGGAGGCGGAATCAATTCCAAGAAAACGACAGAAACGACACATTCTTTTGCGGATTCTGAACTTGAGTCGAAATACTACATATCGTATGTGGATTATAATGTGAACAGTAATTCCATATTCCCTGTTGCAGGGATATTTGACCTGACAGGCTATATTTTCGCGAATTCCGGAACCGGTTCACCTCTTATCCCGTACGACCTTACATTCCCTGTACGTGTAACTGTAGAATGATGATGACAACTGCCATTCTGATGACCTGTGCCGCATTGTCTGCGGCACAGCCTGCCGAAGTCGGAACCGGTTCCATGTCTGGTTTCGCCGGACGTGCAGGACTGACCATATCTGCAATCTATACCTGCTTTGATGCAGGGGATACACCATTGCTGAGGGAGACGTACCCGTTCGATGAAGACTACAAGGCGACATACCTGGCTCCTGAAAACCAGGAAAGCCGCAGGAACAGCTATTCCTATCTGTGGCCGTATTCCGGAGTACTGTCTGCCGTGGCCGTTCTTGCGGAGAATGACAGTACATATATCGGCCTGCTGGAAGATACGGTACTCCTCGGTCTGGAAGAGTATTTTGACACTGTGCGTACTCCTTCTGCATATTCCTCGTATATTGTTTCGGACAGGCCTTCAGACCGTTTCTATGATGACAACATCTGGCTCGGGATAGATTTTGCCGACCTTTACTCCGCTTTCGGGGACGAAAAATATCTGCAGAAGGCGGAAATGATATGGAAGTTCATAGAAAGCGGGACCGACGGCAAACTCGGGGGAGGAATATACTGGTGTGAGCAGAAGAAAGAGTCCAAGAACACGTGTTCGAATGCTCCTGCCGCTGTCCTTGCCCTGAAACTGTTCCGGATTACAGGGGACGACAGGTATCTTGAAGCCGGTCTTTCTCTCTATGAATGGACCAGGAATACTTTGCAGGATGCATCTGACGGACTGTATTTCGACAACGTATCTCTCGACGGGAAGCTGGACGAGCGTAAATTTGCCTACAATAGCGGCCAGATGATGCAGGCGGCCGTGCTTCTATATAAGATTACAGGGAAAAGAAAATATCTTTGCGAGGCCAGGAATCTTGCGGCTGCGTGCTCTGAAAAATTCTTCCGGGAGGGAAATCAGGACGCCGGTGAGCCGGAGACTATCCTCAAGGATGGAAACATCTGGTTTTCCGCTGTGATGTTAAGAGGCTATATCGAACTTGCAGAGGCTACTGGTAACAGAAAGTATATCAGTGATTTCTCTGAAAATCTGGATTATTTCTGGGAAAAAAGGCGCGACGCAGACGGGCTGTTTGACATAGGTGACAGGAAAGGTAAGGCAGGAAGCCGGCATCTTCTTGCCCAGGCCGCTATGGCAGAAATGTTTGCGAGACTGGCTTATTGTGATTGAAAATTAACGGTTTTATGCAGAAGATATTGAATTTCGGTGCAGCCGCGGCTGCAATATTGCTGGCCGGTTCGGTTGCCGGAGCAGAGAAATCATCGCTGACTGAAGAGTTTTCCCGTATGGCGGCAGATGTGGAGCAGACTGTGTTCAAGGCAGATGCGACGGTAGTCGACTACTCTGTTTCACGCAGACCTCCTGTTGAGGACCGGCTTTTCAGGTCCGAGGCGGTGGAGAAAAAGATAGAGGAAGTGAAAAAACTTTTGAAGGTCCCTAAACTCCGGTGGATGTTCGAAAACTGTTTTCCGAATACTCTTGATACTACAGTACGGTACAGGAAAGATGACGAAGGCAGGAACGATACGGTAGTGTACACGGGAGATATCCATGCCATGTGGCTTCGTGATTCAGGGGCCCAGGTGTGGCCGTATGTCCGGTTTGCCAATGAGGACCCGGCTCTCGATGCTATGCTCGAAGGCGTGATCCGGCGTCAGTTCAAATGTATAGTCCTCGATCCGTATGCAAATGCGTTCCTTGACCCATACGACCCTTCTCCAGACCACACGTGGATGTCGGACGGGACCGATATGAAACCGGAACTGCACGAAAGAAAGTGGGAAATTGATTCCTTGTGCTATCCGATACGTCTTGCCTATCACTATTGGAAGACAACAGGCAAGACGGCTGTCTTTGATGAAATCTGGCTTAATGCGATAAAGTCGGTATTGTCAACATTCCGTGAGCAGCAGCGTAAGGACGGTACGACAGACTATACTTTCACGAGGGTGACAAACCGTCAGCTGGATACGGTATGTAATGACGGGAAGGGAAATCCGGTGAATCCTGTAGGTTTGATCTGCTCTTCATTCCGGCCGTCAGACGATGCCACTACATTCCAGTTCCTGATCCCGTCTAATTTCTTTGCAGTAAGTTCATTGCGTAAGGCTGCGGAAATACTTGAGACTGTGAACGGAGAGAAATCACTTGCTTCGGACTGCAGGGTTTTGGCCGATGAAGTCGAGGCGGCCTTGAAGGAGTATGCAATCGTGAAACATCCGAAATACGGCCGCATTTATGCTTTCGAGGTGGATGGCTTCGGGAATGCTTTCCTGATGGATGATGCGAATGTCCCGAGCTTGCTGGCCATGCCTTATCTCGGGGACATAGACGCTTCGGATCCTGTGTACAGGAATACACGGAGTTTTGTCTGGAGTGAGGACAATCCGTATTTCTTTAAGGGAGAGGCCGGAGAAGGAATAGGCGGACCTCATATCGGATATGATATGATCTGGCCTATGAGCATAATGATGAAGGCTTTCACATCCGATGATGACGAGGAAATCCGCGATTGTATGAATATGCTGGTAAGCACGGATGCGAATCTTGGCTTCATGCACGAATCTTTCCATAAGGATGATCCTGCTGTCTTTACCCGTGCATGGTTTGCCTGGCAGAACACCTTGTTCGGAGAGCTGGTCCTTAAACTCATTGATGACGGCAGGCTGGATATCCTGAATTCCTTGGAAGTGATCTGACATCCAGACAATCCGTCGGGCTAACGACGTTTGAGAGGAGAGAGAGGGGGTGACTAAAAAGGAGGAATTTCAAGGCTTGCGAAGATGAGAAAACCGCAGTGTACTGTCGTACATGAGGATTTTCGAATCGAGCGTAACGCAGAAATTACCCTTTTTAGTCACCCCCTCAAGCGTCTTTCTACGAAAGACGGAACCCATCCTAACCCCCTCTGCTCGCTTTCGAATGTCCACCGGACATTCTCATGAACCGCTCACGACCCCTGTCAGGGGGATTTCGCACCTGCCCGGTGCGGTCCCTGCGGGACTTGTCAGGGCTTTGGGGTTCACTCTTTTTCCTGTATTTTATAAAAGTGTGGATAAATCGTAAAATTTATGTAAATTTCGCTATTTATTACGGTAAGTGTCTATGCGTATCCTGTCTTGTATTATAGCATTATTTACATTCGTATCCTTGAATGCAGGGGAGTTGGAGTCTTGTCTGAAGGAACTTGACTATCTTGTGGCGAACAAGTCGCTTTATACGGAAAGACGGGCAGCCGTCATAGACAGTCTTAAACTTCGTCTGGCGTATGCCGGGACACTTGAAGAAAAGATAGCGCTGACGAATCATCTTGACCTGCAGTATATAGTATACCAGACAGATTCGGCTCTCGTATATGCCAATCTTATGCTCAAGTATGCCGAGGAGACCGGGAATCGGGCCAGGATAGTGGAATCCACGGTCAATGTCGCAAGAATACTGAATGTAATGGGGCAGTACAAAGAAGCCCTGTCCATACTGGATGCCGTTTCGGATGATGTTCCTGAAAATGAAAAAACTGCTTTCGTATATTGTCGCCTGACTATATACAATTCATTGGTAGAGTATACGATAGACAAACATTCCAAGGAAAAGTATGACTCGGTTGCGACAGTTTACCGCGATTCCCTTCTGAATTATTACAACCTTACTCCGATGAACCATCTTTTCGTACAGGCGGAGGCCATGATACATTCGGGAAGATATGAGGAGGCAAGACTGATACTTGAAGAGAAATATGCTTCCATGGATCCGATGGAACGCGATGCTGGCATCATAGCATATTCTCTTGGCGTAATATACCGGGAACTGGGCGATGAAGATACTGCTGCCCTGTACTTTGTCAGGTCTTCCATGGCTGATATATATTCCGGGGTCAAACAGCATACGTCTCTCCAGATAGTGAGCGAGATAATGTATGACAGGTATGATATAGACAGGGCTTACAGATATGCCAAATCTGCGATGGAGGATTATATTTACTGCAATGCCAGGCTCCGGACTTTGGAAATGTCGGATATCTTTGTTCTCATTGACCATGCTTACCAGGAAAAGAAGCATCAGGCTTCTACGACAATGATGATTTTCCTGATTACCCTGACTGTCTTTATTGTCATTTTCCTTTGCCTCCTGGCATATCTACGCCGTATAAACAGACGCCTGAAGGCAGTGAAAAAACGCTATTATGATGCAAATGTCAAAATTAAGTCTGTAAGTGACAAGCTGCGTGATGCCAACATGATAAAGGAGGAATATATCAGCCTTTATATGGAGCAGAGTTCAGAGTATCTTGACAAGATGAACCATATCAAGAACCGGGTTAACAAGAATATACGCCGCAGTGTCGATCCAAGGACATTGATGGAAGAACTGGAGAAGACCATAGACATGGAGGCTGAAGTCAAGAATTTCTATCATGTTTTCGACGTGACGGTCCTGCACATGTTTCCTGATTTCCCTGCAAAGATGGATGAACTCCTTGTGCCTGAGGCCAGAGGCCTTTACTCCAGGACAGAAGACAGTCTTTCTCCGGAGTTCCGTATATTTGCTCTTATACGTCTTGGAATCACAGACAGTACCAAGATAGCCAGGTTTTTACGCTATTCTCTTTCTACTATTTATAATTACAGGACCAAACTTCGGAACAAGGCTCTGGGACCGCGGGAGGATTTCGAGAAAAATGTGATGAAAATTGACTCGCTCCAGTATTTTTAGTAGAGTTTTAAATAGGCCGGACAAAAGTCCTTTCGGGAATTTTTCTTCTCCTGCGGAAAGTCATGCCCCACCCGGGCAGGAAAAGCCTCCGTCAGGCGCGGGGCTGCCGTAACGGAGGCAAAGATAGCTATATTTTCAATAATTGAGAATCTCGTCTAGATAAAGGCCGAATCCGTTCAGGACCGGGCAGGCGAAAGCCTTCCGGATGTTTATCCTGACTTCGGACGTGGTGACCTTGCCGGTGTGGAGTATACGCTTGTAGCCTATGGTCGAGGCGGATGCGACTTGTTCCCAGGAGCCGTCTGCCTTCCGTATCTCAACATCGAATCCGGCGACTCTCTGGCCGAGAGGGATATATTCCTGGAGCATGATACGGTTGAAGGTCTTCGGCCCGTCAAGCTGTACGGTGACAGAGGCTGACGTGACGCCGTCCGGGGTGCTCCAGTACGAGTCGTAGTCCCCGTCAAGGATATTCCCTGCCCTGAACTGCCGGCCACGCACGGAACTTGATTCAGCAACGGCGTCATCCGCAAGGTTCTTCCCGAATATGGTGTCGAGCGCCTTGCGGAACTCCATGAGGCGCAGGGAGTCGGCCCGGTATATCCTGCCGGTCCTGTCCGGAGGCACATTCAGGAGGAGGACGGCGTTGCGGCCTACGCTCGCGTAATAGATTCCCAGGAGCTCCTCAAGGGTCTTTATCCTGTCGTTCTCGGAATCCTTGTAGAACCAGCCCGGCCTTATGGAGACATCGGCTTCGGCAGGCACCCAGGCCTCTCCGTGGACGTTCCCGCAGTTCAAGGTATCCCTTGGCGGGGCCCCTGCGCCAGGCTGGAATCCGGCGATATCCAGGGTGGACCAGCAGGTTTCCCCGGCATAGCCGTCTTCATTGCCAACCCAGCGGCATCCTGGGCCTATGTCGCTGAACATTACGGCGTCAGGCTGGAGGGTGCCGACAGTCTTGTGGAACAGTGGCCAGTCGTATTCCTGGACCTTGCCTGTCGGCCCTTCTCCGCAGGCCCCGTCGAACCACTGCTCGAAGACCGGCCCATAGTTCCCGAGGGCGCTTTCAAGGGTCCTGCAGTAGATTTCATTGTATCTGGAGGTGCCGTATGCAGGGTCGTTCCTGTCCCACGGCGAAATATATACCCCGAATTCCACCCCGGATTCCCTGCAGGCCCTGGAAAGTTCTTCAAGGACGTCTCCCTTGCCGTCCCTCCATGAGCTCTGCGCAACCGTGTGGCTGCTGACGGGGTTCGGCCAGAGGCAGAAGCCGTCGTGATGCTTGGCTGTTATTATGATTCCCTTCATGCCCGCGGCCCGGGCAATGGATGTCCATTGCCGGCAGTCCAGTCCGGAAGGGTTGAAGACGTCCGCGTCTTCCTGTCCGCTGCCCCATTCCGCTTCGGTGAAAGTGTTGGGGCCGAAATGGCAGAACATGTTCATCTCCATCTTCTGCCATTCTAACTGCTGCGCCGTCGGTACCGGCCCGTATGGCGCGGGTGGCTCCGCATTCCGGCAGGACGCGGCCATAGCAATGATGCCGAGTGCCGCCGTCAGTCTTGCTGAATATTTCATCCTGGTCATATTTTGTTGTTAATTGATATGGATAGTACAATGGCAAAGATATGGAAGCTGCCGGATTTTCCGCAAAAAAACATGCGGCAGGTGCTGATTTTTCTGTCAGGGCCCTGCAGACGCATATAAAAATTCAAACACCGCCTAAAACATCTTCTTGTTTTCCCGAAAATTGTTATTTTTGCAAGGATGTAATGAAAAGGATTTGTCGAAACTAAGGTTTTAAATAAATTTTATATGCAACAGAGTATTGATACTTACGATTTTTCAGGCAAGAAAGCCATCGTAAGGGTGGATTTCAATGTTCCGCTCAATGAAAAATTCGAAATCACGGACGACACCAGGATCAGGGCTGCCATCCCGACACTGAAGAAGGTGCTTGACAAAGGGGGTTCCCTCATCATTATGTCGCACCTCGGCCGTCCAAAGGGAGTTACAGAGAAATTTTCGCTCAAGCATATCCTCGGCAGGGTAGAGGAACTGCTCGGGGTTCCTGTGAAGTTCGCCGACGACTGCATGGCCGCCGACGAGAAGGTGGCTGCGCTCAAGCCGGGTGAAGTGCTCGTGCTGGAGAATCTCCGTTTCTATGCGGAGGAGGAAGGCAAGCCGAGGGGCCTTGCCGAAGATGCTACCGACGAGGAGAAGAAGGCCGCAAAGGCTGCCGTAAAGGAAAGCCAGAAGAAATTCGTGGAGAAGCTCGCTTCCTATGCGGACTGCTATATCAACGACGCATTCGGTACGGCACACAGGGCACATGCCTCCACTGCGCTCATCGCCAAGTATTTCCCGAATGACAAGATGTTCGGCTATGTGATGGAAGGCGAGATCAAGGCTATCGACCGTGTACTCAAGACTCCGGAGCATCCGGTGACGGCCATCATCGGCGGTGCCAAGGTATCGTCCAAGATAGCCATCATCGAGCACCTTTTCGACGTCGTGGACAATATGATAATCGGCGGCGGCATGGTATATACCTTCATCAAGGCCCAGGGCGGCAAGATCGGCAACTCCCTCTGCGAGGATGACCAGCAGCAGCTTGCCCTCGACACCATAAAGAAGGCCGAGGAAAAGGGCGTCAAGCTCTATCTCTCGAAGGAAGTTGTCATCGCCGACGCTTTCTCCAACGATGCCAACACGAAGATATGCCGCAACGATGAGATTCCTGACAACTGGGAAGGGGTCGATGCCGCCCCGAGCACTCTCGCAGCATGGGAGGATGTCATCATGAAGTCAAAGACCATTCTCTGGAACGGCCCTGTAGGCGTGTTCGAGATACCGGCATTTGCAAAGGGTACCAACAAGGTGGCCGAGATGCTTGCGAAGGCTACCGAGAACGGCGCCTTCACCCTAGTCGGAGGCGGTGACTCCGTGGCTGCCGTGACCCAGATGGGATATGCCAAGAAGGTAAGCTATGTGTCAACCGGCGGCGGCGCCATGCTCGAGTACCTTGAAGGAAAGGAACTTCCTGGTATAGCGGCTATCCGCGAATAATTCCCGCCTTGTCATAACCGACGATAGTTAATAACTGGTACTATGTTAAAGGTCAATTTGGGAGGCTGCAGCTCCTTTGTAAAAGATGCAGATTACAAGAAATATGTCGAAAAGGCCCTGGCCGCATTCGACGTGCTTGAGAGCGAGACCGGTGCAGGAAACGATTTCCTGGGCTGGAAACATCTCCCTACCGCTACTCCGGAGTCCCTCATCGCAGACTGCGAGGCCGTAAGGGATTCCTGGAAGGCAAAAGGCGTCAACCTTGTCATTGTCATAGGGATAGGCGGCTCCTATCTCGGTGCCAAATGCGCAATAGAGGCGCTTTCCCACTCCTTTGCGAAACAGCTGTCCTCGGCAAAGGACTCCATGGAGATTGTCTTCGCCGGACAGAATCTTTCCGAGGAGTATATCAGCGAGCTCATGGACCTGGCAGGGGAGCGTAACGTGGCTGCCGTGGTAATATCCAAGTCCGGAACGACCACCGAGCCTGCAGTGGCATTCAGGCAGATAAGGAACTACCTTGAGGAGACCTACGGCAAGGCGGAGGCGGCCGAAAGGATAGTGGCCGTCACAGATGCCCGCAAAGGCGCCCTCAAGTCGCTTGCCACCCAGGAAGGCTACAGGACATTCGTGATAGAGGACAATGTCGGAGGCCGTTTCTCCGTGCTCACACCGGTAGGGATACTGCCTATCGTGCTGGCCGGGTTCGACATCAGGATGATGCTCAAGGGCGCTGCCGAGATGGAGGAGACTTCCTCGGTACGTTCGGAGGAGAATCCTGCCATCCAGTATGCAGCCATGAGAAACCTGCTGTACAATGCCGGAAAGAAGATAGAGATACTTGTTTCCTACAATCCGAAGCTCCAGTATCTCGGCGAATGGTGGAAGCAGCTCTACGGCGAGTCCGAGGGCAAGGACGGCAAGGGTATCTTCCCGGCTTCCGTGAACTTCACCACCGACCTTCATTCCATGGGCCAGTATATCCAGGACGGCGAGCGCATCCTCATGGAGACCGTGGTTTCCGTGGAGAGCAGCAACAGGTCCATGCCTATAGTGAATGACCCGCAGAACCTTGATGGACTCAACTTCCTGACAGGAAAGCAGATAGAGCACTGCAACGCCATGGCCGAACTTGGGACCAAGCTCGCGCACATAGACGGGGGAGTCCCACAGCTTTCCGTTACCATAGAGAGGATAAACGAGTACAACCTCGGCGCGCTCTTCTATTTCTTCGAGAAGGCGTGCGGCATCAGTGCCTATATCCTCGGCGTGAATCCGTTCAACCAGCCCGGTGTCGAGGCGTACAAGAAGAATATGTTCGCCCTGCTCGGGAAACCTGGCTACGAGGCCCAGGCGGAGGAGCTCCGGAAGAGGCTGTAGGCCCTTCGCTGCAAGGCGGAATCAAATACGGGGTCGAACCCGAAAGTCCCCAAAAAGTCCCGTAGGGACCGCACCGCGCAGGTGCGGGATCCCCCCTGACCGAGTGGTAAGCCGAGCGGCATGTCGGAATGTATTCCGAAGCGAGCAGAGCGGGTTGAGATCGGGTTCGTCTTTCGAGAAAGACGTAAGAGAGGACGGGTCAAAAGTCAGACCCGCCCTCTCTTTATTTGTACTCCGAATGGAGTACTGCGTTCGCCCGGGAATAATACCTATACCCGCACCCAATGTATCCGGACGCCTTTCCTCTCCATACCCCTGAACCAGGTCATCTGCCTCTTTGCGAACTGGTGGATGGCAGTGGCAAGGAGTTTCTTCATATCCTCGTATCCAAGCACCCCGCAGAGGTACAGGGTCACGAACTTGTATTCAAGTCCGTAGTAGATAAGGTCCTCCGTGTCCAGCCCCTGTTCCAGGAGCTTCCTTACTTCGTCGACCATACCTTCCCCGAGCCGGGCCTCGAGCCTGCGGTCTATCCTGCTGTTCCTCTCTTCCCTTGTCACCAGGGTCCCGATGTAATATGTGCTTTTCGGCAGGCTTTCCGTCCGGCTTACCGGATGCTCCTTCTCATATAAGGCTATCTCTATTGCCCGGATGAGCCGTTTCCGTGTGTCATAGTCGGTGGAATTGTGCGGGGTTTTCAGCGATTCGAACATACGTATCAGCTCTTCTGTCCCGGTCTGCCCGAGCTTCTCCCTCAACTCCGGGTCCGCAGGGACATCCGGAAGGGAATATCCCCGTGTCGCCGCCTCTATGTAGAGGCCTGAACCTCCGCACAGTATCGGCACGTTACCTCTTTCCCTTATCTCCGTCCATGCTTTTTCGAAATCCCTCTGGTACTCGTATATGTTATATTTGCTCCCGGCCTCCGCTATGTCTATGAGGTGACAGGGAACGTCCCCGTATTCCCCGAGATCCTTCCCTGTCCCTATGTCCATCCCCCTGTAGACCTGACGCGAGTCAGCCGATAGTATCTCTCCCCGGGTCCCTTCCGGGACAATCCCTTTCTCCGCCATTGTCCTGACCAGTCTCGCCGCCTTCACCGCATACCCCGTCTTTCCCGAGGCCGTCGGCCCGAGCACGCAGATGAGGTCATATTTCCCGGCCATATACTGCCGTACCACATCCTCCAGGTCTATCTCCTCGGCTTCCGGCAGCTCCGCCATGGGCGGCACGCCCCTCCCGCTTGATTTTGTTGCTTTCATTTCACAGTGTGCAGATAATGAAATTTTCCCGAAAATACTTCATAAAATTTATATTCAAAAATTTCAAGACAGATTGTTCTAATATAACGTCAGTTCGACGAATTTATGTTGCTCAGGACTAGGGAATTCGTCGAACAGTCGTTATGGATTTCTTCGAAATCCGATTATCTTAAACCCCAGTCGCTGTGGCGACAGCCCCTTTTCAAGGGGCGCCACCCCATTTGCCCCTCGCTGGGGCTCGTCGCAGGACTTTCGTCCTGCTTCTCAGCGGAAGTTCGATGATTTTCAATAAATTAAAATTCATCAAACTCACGTTAATATAATAGGTATAAATTTCATTAAGGATTTCTGATGGAAAGTTTCCAGATTTACTGAAAAGGAGATAGCAAGTGCTATAATATAGAAAAACAGAAAATTATACACCGGGAAGGACAGTGAAAAGATTTTTTGATAAAAATTTAAACAGCTTACGTGCGTTCATATGGAAATTTTTTAAAAACAGTTCCTATATTTGCAGACTTCAAAAGACAGGAGAGGAAATGCCGAAAGCCAGGAGCAAAGTGGAAATAAAGAACAGGCGGGCATCGTTCGACTATGAGTTCATAGAGACCTACGTCGCCGGGATAGTCCTTACCGGTACGGAAATCAAGTCCATACGTGCCGGGAAAGCCTCTCTTGTGGACGGGTTCTGCTATTTCAACAACGGAGAACTCTATGTCAAGAACATGAATGTCGCGGAATACCACTGGGGAAGCTGGGGCAGGCATGACCCGAGGCGGGACAGGAAGCTCCTCCTGAAGAGGAAGGAGCTCGCGAAGCTGCAGAGGGCGGTCAAGGAGAAGGGCCTGACAATAGTGGCGGTGAAGCTCTTTGTCGCGGAGAACGGATATGCGAAACTGCTCATAGCTCTCGCGAGAGGAAAGAAAGAGTACGACAAACGACAGTCCATCAAGGAGAAAGACTTGAGGCGTGAGATGGAACGGTATTGAACCGGCAAGAAAATCTGTTGACAGCGGGCCTGGGGGACGGTTATGGAACGGCTTTTGCCGAAGGCCGCCGGGCTTCAGCCAACTGAGTATAAAATAAACTGCAAGCCGAGAGCAGAGACAGAATTTATTCTGGCTATGCCGAGGCGCAGCGTGATTGTATACGAAGTATAAAATAAAAGGTTAATATGGCAAAGAAAATTTCAACAATCGGGGTTCTGACATCCGGTGGCGATGCCCCAGGGATGAATGCGGCTATCAGGGCGGTGACCCGTGGCGCAATATACAACGGCTGGAAGGTCAAGGGAATATACAGAGGATATGAGGGTTTGATACATAATGAGATAAAGGATCTTACGACCGAAAGCGTGAGCAACACCATACAGCGAGGCGGAACCATCCTCAAGACTGCCAGGTCCGAAGAATTCATGACAGAGGAAGGAAGGGCCAAGGCCTACGAGAACCTTGTGGCCAACGGTATCGACGCCCTCATAGTCATCGGAGGCAACGGCTCCCTTTCCGGAGCCCAGATCCTTGCCCAGGAGCATGACATCCCGTGCATCGGCCTGCCAGGTACCATTGACAACGACCTCTACGGTACGGACTCCACCATCGGGTACGATACCGCCCTTAATACCATAGTGGAATGCGTGGACAAGATCAGGGATACGGCCACATCCCACGACAGGATATTCTTCGTCGAGGTCATGGGCCGGGATGCCGGCTTCCTCGCGCAGAACAGTGCCATTGCCGCAGGCGCGGAGGCGGCTATAATCCCTGAAGACCAGACCGATATCGACCAGCTCGAGCAGTTCATCAGCAGGGGAGTACGCAAGAGCAAGAACAGCAGCATCGTGATAGTTTCCGAGGCCTCGAAGGACGGGGTCGGCGGAGCCATGCACTATGCGGAAAGGGTACGGAATGAATATCCGCAGTACGACGTGCGCGTTACCATCCTCGGCCATCTGCAGCGCGGGGGCAAGCCGAGCGCATTCGACCGCATACTCGCCAGCCGTCTCGGAGCTGCAAGCATAGAGGCCCTTCTCGAGGGCCAGAGGAACATCATGGTCGGTATCTCCAATGACCAGGTGGTATATGTGCCTTTCTCGAAGGCTGTCAAGAAGGACAAGCCGATCGACAAGGAACTCATAAACGTACTGAACGTGCTGTCCATCTGATACGGGACAATACCGGAGGACGGGATATCAAGGCCGGCAATCTGCCGTGTTACATCCGGGGAAAAGGGGCGGGTCAAAAGTCAGGCTCGCCCCTCTCTTTATCCGTACCCCGTCCAAGTTTCCTGACGGAAATTTGGAAAAATAGAATTTATTCCCTAAACTTGTAGCCGTAATTTTTCCGGTTATCCCCAGGCAGGGCCTAATGCCTACAGACCGGAGATTACAATCTTCTACAATCGCACATAATAATTAAAAGGATATAGACAGGGACGGGATATCTGAACCAAGGGTATGCTATGTCCCTGTACATTACTACCACATTACCGGGACCGTAATCGTGGCTTGATACCGTATTTGGACGGTGGCCTCGTTACTGTCTTTGTCTTGCCTGCGTGCCAGGATTCAAGATAATGACATAATTAATAATATATTGTACTGATGAACAACGAACCTATTGTTAAAGTCGAGCACCTGTCGCACAGGTATAGTGTGCAGTGGGCGGTGCGGGACATAAACTTTGAAATCGACAGCACCGGGATTGTCGGGCTCCTCGGCTCCAACGGGGCGGGCAAGTCCACCATCATGAACATTATCTGCGGAGTCCTTTCCCAGACGGAAGGGAAGGTCCTGATTGCAGGGAACGATATACGGGAAAACCCTGTGGCGGCGAAACGCAATATCGGCTTCCTCCCGCAGAAACCGCCTCTCTACAACGACCTCACGGTAGACGAATACCTCCATTATGCAGCAAGGCTCCGGAAGATGGCCCCGGAAAGCATCCGGGAGGCGGTCGAGTCCGTCAAGGAGAAATGCGGGATCTCCCATTTCAGCAGGAGGCTGATAGGGAATCTTTCCGGGGGATACCAGCAGAGGGTAGGTATCGCGCAGGCCATAATCCACAACCCGCGCCTTGTGGTGATGGACGAGCCGACCAACGGGCTCGACCCGAACCAGACCCTGGAAGTCCGTTCCCTTATCGCGGAGATAGCTGCGGACAAGGCAGTTCTCATCTCCACTCACATCCTTCCTGAAGTCCAGGCGACCTGCGACCGTATAATGATGATTGAAAACGGTTCCATAGTCTTTAGCGGCACCATAGACGAGTTCGACAATTACATTGAGCCGGACTCGTTCACAATGACCTTGGGCCACGCCCCAGGAGAGGAGGAGATAATGAAGGTGGCGGGAGTCACCGACGTGAAGCTGATATCGGACCTCACCTCCACCTACCGGGTATGGTTCGACGGGGACAGGGAGACAATGGCCCGCATGGTGGAGGAGAGTGTGAAGAACGGCTGGAAACTGACCGGGATCCAGATAGAGAAGAGCTCCATGAACGAGGTCTTCGCCCAGCTCTCGGGCCACGGCAACCATCAATGAGGACCTGCCTATGAAAAAGAACCCAGTATTCTCGATAGCCTGCACCGAACTGAAGATGATATTCAGCACACCGGTGGCATGGCTGATGCTCATCGTCTTCTCGGTGATGTGCGGTCTCTTCTTCACTGATGTCTTCCGGATATATGTGGAAGGGCAGGAAGCCGGCTCGAGCCTTACTTTCGTCACCGAAGGCCTGTTCTGTTCCGATTATCTCGGGCTTTTCCCGAAAGTCCAGGCATGGCTCTACCTCTTTATACCTCTGGTGTCCATGGGTATGTTGAGCAAGGACCTGGGCAGCGGCACGGTCAAGCTGCTGTATTCCTCCCCGGTCTCGGACACCGGCATAGTGCTCGGCAAGTTCCTGGCCATGGCAGGGTACTGCCTGGCAATGATGGCGGTGGTAGCCGTGTTCGCGGTCTTCGGTTGTGCCGCTATCCGGAATCCGGATGTCCCTCTGGTCCTTACGGGGATGGCAGGGCTCTTCCTGCTCTCATGTACATATTCCGCGATAGGGATTTTCATGTCTTCCCTGACAAGATACCAGGCTGTGGCGGCCCTTGCGACCTTTGCGGTGCTCGCCGGCCTCAATTATGTCAGGCTGCTGTGGCAGGATATCTCCTGGGTAAGGGATATCACGTGGTGGCTTTCCATAAGCGGACGCTGCGAGGAATTCATCAATGGACTGATCTGCAGTGAGGACGTGATATATTTCATCACAGTCTCCGCTCTGTTCCTGGCCTTGACAGTCCTCGGCATGTCCAACCGCAGGAAATCCCGTCCTGCAGCCATGAGGGCTGCGGGATATGCCGGGGTGGTGCTGTGTGCGGTAGCCGTCGGCTTCATTTCCTCGAATCCGCACCTGATGTGCTTTTATGACTCCACAGAGACGAAGAAACGGACTCTTACCCGGCCGAGCCAGGACGTGATGTCCCGGGTGAAGGGCCCGGTCGTGATGACTACGTACAGCAATATCCTCGACGAGGAAGGCTTCTATCTCGGGGTCCCGTCCCGCTACAACAGCGACAAGGAATACATCAGCCAGTACCTGAGGTTCAAGCCGGATATAAAGATACGCTACGAATATTACTGGGCGGACTCCGGAAGCAAGTCAGTGAAGAGACGCTTCCCTGACCTCACGGACGCGGAGAGGGCCGAGAGGATAGCGGATGTGTACGAGATGAATATAGACAGGTTCCAGACACCTGAAGAAATTGCACGGAAGATTGACTTGAGCGGGGAAGGATACCGCCTTGTCCGCCAGATAAGGCTGAAGGACGGGAGCACCACCTTCCTGCGGGTGTTCGACGATTCCCAGCGTCTCCCGCAGGAGAAGGAGATAACCGCCGCCTTCAAGCGGCTGGTGGACGGGCCAGTGAAGGCCGGTGTGGTCACGGGGCACGGTGAAAGGAACATATACAGGGAGGCTGACCGGGACTACTACGCTTTCGCCACATCAAAATTTTTCCGCCATTCTCTCATAAACAACGGTTTTGACGTGGTGGAGGTGAACCCGGGAGAGGGTATTCCTGACGATCTCGGAATACTCATCATAGCGGACCCGCGTACTGCCTATACCGGGGAAGAACTGTCGGCCATAAGGGACTATATCCAGGCCGGAGGCAATATGCTGATAGCCGGGGAACCGGGCCGGGAAGACGTGCTGAACAGCATAGTGGACGGGCTTGGGGTCCGCTTCGACGGGGCGCGGATAGCGGTTCCCGCAGGGGACTTCCGCCAGGACCTCGTGCTGGCCGGAGTGACGGACACCGCAGTTGAAACGATGCCGTCGCTGGATATCCTTAAACGGCACGAATACAGGATAACGATGCCGGGTGCTACCGGTATAGAGGTCATCCCGCAGGAAGGGATCCGGGCGGATATCATGCTCGTCAGCGACCCTGAAGGGTGGAATGAACTGCAGACCACGGACTTCGAGAACGGGGAAGCGTCATGTGACTCCCTGTCCGGGGAAAGGCGCGGAAGCCGGAATCTCGGCGTATGCCTGCAGCGGGAGATGCCGCAGACAGGCAAGGTACAGAAAATACTGGTGCTCGGGGATGCGGACTGTTTCAGCAATGCCGAGCTCATGAGGGACCGTTATGCTGTACGGTCCGGCAATTTCAGCCTGCTGTATGAGGCCTTCCGGTGGCTGACCGACGGGAAATACCCTGTCGACACCTCCCGTAAAGGAGGAAGCGACACCGGCTTCGATATGGAAATCGGCAGCCTTCCGTTGACAAGGTGGTCGCTCGTGTTCATCATGCCGTTCGTCATGCTGGTGGTGTCGGCAGTAATAATAGCCCGGAGAAAATCAAGATAAGAAGAAATGAAGACTATATTCAACATAGCGAAAAACGAGCTCAGGCAGCTGTTCTATTCCCCGATAGCCTGGATTCTCATCGCCATATTCTACGTCCAGTCAGGGGTTGCCTTCTCCGAAGTGATAAGCATGCTGCTGCGCTACAGGTCCCTCGGGTTCGGGCTGGGAGCAGTGACCAGCCAGATATTCATGGATGCGTGGAGCGGCATCTATCCGTCGGTCCAGGGATGGCTTTTCCTTTATGTCCCGCTCCTCACCATGGGGATAATAAGCCGGGAGAAAGCCTCCGGGACAGACAAGCTGCTGCTTTCCTCCCCTGTGTCGGAATACCAGGTGGTGTACGGGAAGTTCCTTGCCATGGCAGTATGCGGCCTTGCCATGATGTCCTGCCTCATAATATTCATCATCCTGTGTTCGGTGACAGTCAAGGCTATAGACATAGGTCCGGTACTTTCCGGATTCCTCGGGCTTTATCTGCTCTTCCTTGCATATTCCGCGATAGGGATATTCATGTCCTCTGTCACGAGATACCAGATAATAGCCGCCGTAGGTACGATAGCCATCCTGTTCGGGATCAACTATATGCCTTCAGTGGGGCAGGGTATCCCGGTCATAAGGGAGATTACTTACTGGATAGCCGTGGCAGGAAGGGCTGACACGTTCATAATGGGCATGATATGTTCAGAGGACCTGATATACTTCCTTGCCGTCACCATATACTTCCTTACCCTGACGGTAATCCGCCTCAAGTCCGCGGCAAGGGACCGCGGCAGGTTGGGGAACGCCGTGCCGTGGGTAGTCTCGACTGTTGCCCTGTGCGCGGTAGGCTTCATAAGCTCGATGCCCGTGTTCAAGGTCTATGCGGACACAACGAGGATGAAGGACTGCACCCTGACGGAGGAGAGCCAGGCGGTAATGGAGAAGCTGGACGGCCCGCTCACCATAACCACGTATGTGAACCTGCTCGGCCCGGACCACTATTACGGGCTCCCGCGCAACTACACGCGTGATGTGGACCGTTTCGCATGGTACACCCGGTTCAAGCCGGAAATAAAGATGAAGTATGTCTATTACTGGCATGCTTCCGAAAGCTATCCCCTGGACAAGAACAAGAAGTTCAAGGGACTGGACGAGAAGGGAAAGGCAGAGAAGATGGCCGATATCGAGAGGGTCAGCCTGAAGAGGTTCCTCACGCCGGAGGAGATAGCCCCGATAGCCGCCAAGGTGGGGCTGGAGGATGAGGACTATGCTTTCGTGAGGACGATAGAACGGGCGGACGGGAGCATGTCCAAGCTCCGCCTGTACGATGACCAGAACAAGCATCCGGGCGAGCCGGAGATAACGGCGGCGATGAAGCGCCTTGTCACCGACGTCCCCGTGGTCGGGGTCCTTGCGGGGCACGGGGAAAGAAGCATATCCAACATAGGGGACAAGGGCTATTTCTCCTTTGCCGAAAGCAAGACATTCCGGCACGCCCTTATCAACCAGGGCTTTGACGTCCGTGAGGTAAGTATTGACGGAGGAGGTGTCCCGGAGGACATTTCCATCCTCATGATAGCCGACCCGAAAGAGCCGTTCCTGGAGAGCGAGATAAAGGCCCTGGAAAAGTATGTCTCCGGGGGCGGGAACCTGTTCGTGGCAGCGAAGTACTATAACAGGGACAGGCTTTCGCCTGTGATGGACATGCTCGGGCTGGAATTCCTGGACGGGGTGATTGTACAGCAGAGCAGCATATATGCGCCGGACCTCTCGAGATGCGACATTTCGCCGGAAGCGGTCGGGGTATCGAAGGGATTCGGGCCGTACATAGCCCAGAAGAAGGAGGTGGCCGGTGTCGGGACCATGGCAATCCTCACGGATGGGGCCTCGGAGAAAGGCTTCAGTGTGACTCCTCTCGCCACGACCGACACCCTTGTCACGGACACCACCAGGGTATGGAATGAACTGGAGTATTCCGGTTCCGTGGATGCGGTGCCGGTATTCAACCCGGAAAAGGGGGAAAGGCTGCTCGAGAAAGCTCCCGTGGCCGTGGCTATGGAAAGGACCGCAGGCGGGAAGAGGCAGCGCGTAGTCGTGCTCGGGAACGCCGACATGATTGCGAACGGGGAGCTGCTGTTGTCCAGGTCTGGAGTGAATGCAGCCAACTATTGCCTCATAATGGAGCCGTCCAGGTACCTGAGCGAAGGCGAATTCCCGATTTTCGCCGAACGTCATGCCGGGCCTGACAATGAACTGAAGTATATAGGCAGGGGGGCAAGGAGGCCTGTCAAGTGGATATTCAATATCGTGCTGCCTCTTGCCGTGGTGCTGTGCGGTGCCATAGTGCTTGTAAGGAGAAAAAGCCGTTGACAATGGGTTTCATTACAGATAAACAGACGCTCGATGACCTGAACCTCCTCGGACGGTTCAGGAAGGATTCTGTCATTAACATATTCGACAGGACGAAGACGAGGCAGGGCCGGCGTATCCTGGAGGAAATGTTCCGGAATCCGCTTACGGATGCGGACGGGATAAGGGCCAGGAGCCGGGAGTTCCGGTATTATTCCGGGAAAGGTTTCACCCTTCCGGTAGACGAGTCCCTGACGGAGCCTGCCGAGCTTTACCTTGGCGCCAGTTCTTCCCGCAGTTTCCTGGCGGCAGCCCTGAAGATGGTTGCGCTGAAGGTGAGGGGAATGTTCGTCATGGACAAGGAGTACGACAGGATGCAGTCCGGTATGACGGCCCTGGCCGCGATAGTCTCCGGCACCGTCCCGTTGTGGGAGAGGCTCTCGGAGGAGGACAGCCCCGTGAAGGAGGATGCCGGGGCATTGTCCGGCATCTTCGGCGGGAAGGTGGCCGGGCTCATGTCGGCGGAAAAGGAAGGCGGGCACCGTTCCCTCCGGAAGGCGATAGCGCTGGACAGGCTTTTACGGGTCAGGCTCTATCCCCATGTGCGCAGGATGCTCGACCTTCTCTACCGGCTGGATGTCTTTTTCTCGGTAGCAGGTGTGGCGGAAGAGAAGGGTTTCTGCCTTGCCGGCATACATCCCGGCGAAGACAGCTTCCTCGAGATTGACGGGGTATGGCATCCTTCCCTGAAGAATGCGGTGCCGAACGACATCCGCATAGACAGCTCCTCCAACGTGTTCTTCCTGACAGGGGTCAATATGGCGGGGAAGTCCACTTTCATGAAGACAGTCTCCATCGCCCTGTATCTTGCCCAGATGGGTTTCCCGGTCCCGGCTTCAAGGATGGAGTTCACACCGGTGGAAGGCCTGTTCACGTCCATAAACGTTGCCGATGACATCGCCTCCGGGTACAGCCACTTCTATGCGGAAGTCCTGAGGGTGAAGCATCTGGCGGAGCAGGTCCGTTCGGGCAGGAGGCTCCTGCTCGTTTTCGACGAGCTGTTCAAGGGGACCAATGTCAAGGATGCACACGATGCGACCCTGGCGGTTACGGAGGCGTTCGCCAGGCACCGGGAATGCCTGTACGTCATATCCACGCATATAGTGGAGGCGGGACGGGAGCTTTCGGAACGTTGCGGCAACGTGACTTTCAGATATTTCCCTGCAAGCCTCGACGGGGACAGGCCGGTCTATCCCTACAGGCTGGAGGAAGGCATTTCCGACGACCGCTACGGGATGACGATAATAAGGCACGAGAAAATTCTCGACATAATACGGGGATACCGGGAAGAATCCCTGGAGGCGGAGCCCGGGGAGCAGGAGCCCCGCTGACTGTAAAGGAGGAGTGACAAGCCATGAGTTTTATAATTGACAAGCAGACACTTGACGATCTCGGCATATTCTCGCGCAACAGGGATGTGTCCGTATTCGGCATATACAATTCCGTCCATACGCGCGGCGGGGCGAGGATACTGGAGGAAATGTTCACCAACCCCCTCGACGACGTGGAGAAGATCCGTTCCCGCAGCGAGGTCATCGGCTTCTTCCGCGAGGCCGGTCCGGACTTCCCGTTCAAGGCCTCCTGGTTCGATGCCGCGGAGTTCTATCTCTCCGACCGGGACGTCCGGACCAGGGTCTCCGGGGAACAGGACCTCATGTACCAGAAGGTACGGCGTTTCCTCAAGACCGACACGGAATACCGGCAGATCCAGGGCGGCATAACGGCCCTTGTCACCATCTTACGGGCTTTGCGTCTTTTCCTGGACACCCTGGCCGGGAATATGCCCCCGGCAGTGATGGCGTCCGCCGCACCGGTGCTGGAGATACTCGGGTCCCCGGGATTTGCCCGCGTCATGGAAGGAGATGTGAAGAAGCTGACTGCCGAGGTGCAGGATACCGCTTCCCTGGATAACTTCTTCAGGTACACGAATGTAGCCGAAGTGGAGTCCGTCCTGGATTTCATATACAGGCTCGACGTGTACATGTCTGCCGCGAAGGTGGCCTCGGAAAGGGGGTTCGTAAAGGCCGAGGCCCTTCCTCCCGGGGAGAACGTGATGGATATAAGGGGCTTGAGGCATCCGGCCCTTTCCTCACCTGTGGCCAATGACATGACTGTCGGGGAGGACTGCAATGTCATCTTCCTCACCGGGGCCAACATGGCCGGGAAGTCCACCTTCATGAAGGCTTTCGGCATCGCCGTCTTCCTGGCCCATGTGGGCTTCCCTGTCCCGGCGGCCTCGATGCGCTTCTCGGTAAGGGACGGGATGTACACGACCATAAACCTTCCGGACAACCTGAACAGGGGCTACAGCCATTTCTACGCGGAGGTGAAGCGTCTGAAGAAGGTGGCATTGAGCCTGGGGACGTACAGGAACATGGTCGTAATTTTCGACGAGCTCTTCAGGGGGACCAACGTCAGGGATGCCTATGACGCGACCGTTGCCGTGACAGAAGCTTTTTCCGGCATCCGGCAGAGCATCTTCATCATATCCACCCACATCATCGAGGCAGGGGAGACACTCCGCAGCCGCTGCGGCAATATACGCTTCCTCTATCTCCCTACCAGGATGGAAGGGAACACCCCTGTCTATACCTACAGGCTGCAGGAAGGGATAACGGAAGACCGCCACGGGATGCTTATAATCAGGAACGAAGAGATTTTAGACATATTGAACTGACATGAAGGCAACGAAAACATTTCCACCACCCCTGTCCGGGGCACTGCTCGGGATTGCGGCAGCGGCCGTCCTCCTGGCATGCTGCATGCCTGCATCCGCCCAGGACACGAGGTCTTCCCGGGATTTTGTGGCCGGGATTGTGACGGACAGGGTAACGAAGGAACCGGTCTGCGGCGTGAGCGTGTATTTCGAAGGGTACGACTACGGGGAAATAACCGATGAGAACGGATATTACTCCATCAGGCGGCCGGAGGGTGGAGGGACAATGGTCTTCTCCTTCCTCGGGTACGAGACCAGGAGGATAGAGGTCCGCGACCACGTCAAGATGGATGTCACCATGGTGGAGGCGAAGGAGAGCCTCGACGACGTAATTGTCACCGGCTTCGCCCCTATAAGGAAGGAGGGCTTTTCCGGGAATACCACCAAAATCAAGAAAGATGAAATAATAAAGGCCAACCCGAACAACCTGATTTCCGCCATACAGACCTTCGACCCCTCCTTCAGGATAATGGAGAACATAGGCTCCGGGTCAAACCCGAACTCGATGCCCCAGGTGACGCTCAGGGGTATGACGAGCGTCTCTTCCGACATGCTCGACGCCTCCGACATCTCCAGGGAATCCCTTACGGGAAGCGCCAACATGCCTATCTTCATACTCGACGGTTTCGAGGTGGATGTGGAGAAAATCTACGACCTCGACCCTACAAGGATACACAGCGTGAATATCCTGAAGGACGCGGCAGCTACGGCACTGTACGGCTCCAGGGCTGCCAATGGTGTCATCGTGGTCGAGCTCCGGGCTCCGGAGGCCGGCAAGCTGCGGCTGCAGTACAACACTAACCTCTCGGTGGAGGTCCCTGACCTCACTTCCTACAATCTCATGAACGCCTCCGAGAAGCTTGAGACGGAGAGGCTTGCCGGACTGTACGACAGCAGTACGCCCTGGGTGGACCCCTATACGAACAGCTATTACGCAAGGCTGAACAATGTCCTGAACGGGGTCGACACCTACTGGCTGGCGCTTGGCCTGCGGACAGCCTTCAACCACAGGCATTCGGTCTATATCGACGGAGGTGAGAATGATGTGCGCTGGGGAGTGGAGCTCAACTATTCCAGGACCAACGGGGTCATGAAGGAGTCCATGCGTTCCGTGACAGGGGCCGGGTTCTATGTGGACTACAGGGTGGGACGTTTCCAGATAAAGAACAAGGTCACCTTTACCTTCGGCAGCAGTTCCGACGTGCCTTTCAACTCGTTCAGCGACTACTCCCACCTCCAGCCTTACCTGCGGGTATATGACGCTGACGGAAATTTCCTGCGGAGGCTCGAGAGTTTCGGGGGATATTCCGGTTCCCTCGTGAACCCTCTCTATGAGATGACCCATTACCGGAGCTACGACGTGTCACGGTACAATGAGATTGTGGACAATCTCCTCTTCAACTGGGACATCACCAACCACCTGAGGATGAGGCTGCAGATGTCGGCAACAATCCGAAGGGAGACTTCGGACCTGTTCAAGGACCCGTCGTCGGCCTCCTACGGGAACGGGAACCTCGCCATGAACGGGGACAAGAGCACCTCGTCCGGCGATTCCCACATAATTGACGGTACCCTGCAGCTCATGTACAACAGGACACTGAAGAGCCACAACATAAACCTGAACCTGTCCACGAATGTGCGCATGACAGGCAGCAGCATGGAATATGCCGATTACCGCGGATTCCCGGGAGGTGACCTCACCTCCTCCAACTACGCTGCCGAGATAGTGGACAAGCCGACGGTGAACGACAGCAAGACCCACCTTGCCGGCTTCCTGCTCACGGGAAACTACATGTGGAGGAACATGGTTTTCGCCGACCTTACCGGACGTCTCGACGGCTCGTCAGAATTCGGTTCCGACAGGCGCTGGTCCATGTTCTGGGCGGCAGGGGCCGGTGTGAACCTGCATAACTGCGGCTTCATGAAGAGGCAGGACGTGGTCTCTACCCTGAAGATAAGGGGCTCGTACGGGCTTACCGGGAAGACCAACTTCTCGCAATATGCGGCCAGGAACCTCTACCAGCTCGAGACAGGCTCCTGGTTCCCTACCGGATACGGGGTCTTCCTTTCCCAGATGGGGAACCCGGACCTTAAATGGGAGAAGACCTACCAGCTGGACTACGGGGCCGAACTGGGCCTGTGGGAGGACAGGGTCTACATAAAGGCTTCCATGTACAACCAGAGGACGGTGGACCTTATCACGGACTTCGCACTGCCTTCCTCCACCGGCTTCTCTTCATATAAAGAGAACATGGGTGTCGTAAGGAACGTGGGTACGGAGATCGATGTAAGGGTGAGGGTCTACCAGGACAAGGACTGGTATGTCAACGTCTTCGGCAATTTCGCGAGGAACAGGAACACCGTCGAGGAGATATCCGAGGCCATGGAGGCATACAACAAGAGGGTGGAGGAGATTTTCAGCGACTTCGACCCGGGCTCGACATCGGACAAGGCATATTCCAAGCCTTACCTGAAGTATTATGAGGGGGCTTCCATGACTGCCATCGCAGGAATGAAGTCCCTGGGCATAAGCCCGTCGAACGGGAAGGAAATATACCTGAAGCCGAACGGGGAAGTTACGGACGAATGGTCTGCCGAAGACTGGACCGTAATCGGTGATACGGCCCCGAAGGGTCAGGGTTCCTTCGGCTTCACGGCCTCGTACAGGCAGTGGTCCCTCTTCACATCCTTCATGTACAGGTTCGGAGGGGATGCGTACAACAGCACCCTTGTGGACTACGTGGAGAATGTGGACCTGGCGTCGGAAAACGTGGACAGGAGGGTGCTTCTCGACAGATGGCAGAAGCCCGGGGATGTCACCACCATGAAGGATATCAGGGACAGGAACATAACGACCGGGGCCACTTCCCGTTTCGTGCAGAAGGACAACACCCTGCAGTTCAGTTCCGTCACCTTGAGCTATGACTTCAAGACCGCACTCCTGAAGAAGGCCCATATCTCGATGTGCCGCCTCTCCCTGGTTGCCAACGACATTTTCTACCTTTCCTCCATAAGGAGGGAGAGGGGGCTCGACTATCCTTTTGCCAGGACATTCAGTTTTTCTTTGAACATATCTTTTTAAGGAATGACGAACATGAAACGCCTCGCTGCAATATCTGCTTCTCTCCTGACGCTGGCTTCCTGCGGATGGCTGGACGTCTCTCCGGAGAACACCATAGATGAAAAGGAGCTTTTCTCCACGGGCTACGGTTTCCGGAATGCCCTGAACGGGATATACCTTGAACTGGGGAGTCCTGCGGTCTACGGGGAGAACCTCTCCTGGGGCTTTTTGAGCGCCGTCGCCCAGGAATACCTTGCGGACGGCTCCTCCATAGGGCAGAACACCCTCGCGGTGTGCCGGGACGCCTCCGGGTTCGTCTACAACTCCACGAATACCCAGCCTGTCATCGAGGAAATATGGCAGACACAGTATTCCATGATAGCCAACATCAACAAGATACTTGAGCATATCTACGACCTGGATGCAAGCGCCTTTACCTACGGGGAGGACGAGCGGGACATGATAAGGGGCGAGGCCCTGGCCTTGAGGGCCATGCTCCACTTCGACCTGCTCCGCCTGTTCGCCCCGTCCCCCGCAGCCTCACCTTCGGGGACATGGCTCCCGTACAGGGAAGAGTTCTCGCACGATGTCGGGGAAAAGCTGACAGTCCGCCAGTTCCTGGAAAAGGTGATAAGGGACATTACCGAGGCCGAGCCCCTGCTCCGGTCCATAGACACGGAATTCCATCCGGAAGCGATGTATGCCAGCATGATGTCGACCCCTACCGTCTCAATGAATGCGAGATACCGTTTCGACAGCAGTACTTTCATCGACGACACCGGGCAGTTTTTCTGGTTCCGTGGCTGGAGGCTCAACTATCTGGCCCTCCTCGGGCTGAAGGCGAGGGTCTGCATGTATGCCGGGCAGGAGTATCATTCCATAGCGAGGGCCGCGGCGATGGAACTGTACACGACCTATTACCAGGACCTCCAGTGGGTGGGCTTCACGCCGCAGGACGACATCACCTGCCAGATTGAGAGCCGGCATACGAAGATGACCGACGACGTGCTTTTCGGGGCATATTACCGCAACCTCGCCACGGATTTCGAGTCCATGATCTACGGGGCCGACAATAGTGTGAAACTGCCTCTGGCGAATATAGAAAGCCTGTTCGCAAGTGACAATACCGGGGTCTACGAGGACTGGCGGCTTGACTATGCCATAGCCCAGACAAACACTTCCGAGAAGGCCTGGTACACCCTGAAGTACAACTCCTCCTCCGAGGCTGTGGTTACTTCGGTGGAGAACCCGATGGTCCCGCTTGTACGGCTCAGCGAGGTAATGTACATCCTTGCCGAACTGTCGGCCGAGGAAGGCAATGTGGGGCAGGGAATAGAATATCTTGAGACGGTCCGCAGGGCCAGAGGCGCACAGCGTTCCCTGTTGACTACTGTCTCCACAGCGGAGCAGCTTATGGAAGAAATAATCCTTGATGCACGGAAGGACTTCCTGTGCGAGGGGAATATGTTCTATATGTACAAGCGCCTGAATATCCGGGAGGTCCCGTCCGCTTCCGAAAGCGGGGCGGTGAAGGACATGACGGCTGGGTATGTATTGCCGGTACCGGCAAGTGAAAGCCCGTTTTAACCGATGAAGCAGATGAAATACAAAGCATGTCTGGCCTGCCTTATGGCAGCAATTTCCTCCATTTCATGCAAGGAGGACACGTTGGAAGTCTACCACGGGGACAATTATGTGCACTTCACCCCGGGGACGGACGGCTCCGTCAAGGCGGAATACAATTTCGCTACCGGAGGTACGACAGCCGAGACCGAGGTCTCCGTCCCGGTGGAGATGAGGATATGGGGCTATCTTCCCGAATCCGACTTCATCTGCCGTATGGAGGCGGACGAGGAAGGGACTACGGCCCTGGAAGGGGATTTCGTGCTGCCCGGACAGGCCGTCTTCCGGAAAGGGCTGGCCGTGGACACATTGTGGGTCACCGTGAGGCGCCGCCAGGAGCTGCTCGCCACTGACTACACCCTGACTGTTGCCCTGACCGGGGCGGACGGGCACGTCGCTGCCCCTTCCGGATACCTGAAGGCCGTGATCTCCGTGAAGGACCGGCTCACCGGGACAGCCCCGACGTGGTGGAACACGACACGGGCCCTCGGGGACTATTCCGATATGAAATTCAGGGTATTCAACATTTATCTCGGGCGGTACCTCGATTCCCTGGCGGACTACACAACGATTACCTTCGAGGAGGAGGTGGCCAGGTTCAAGGCATGGTGGGCGGACCAGTGGGCTTCCGGCAATTACCGCTATTACGCTGAAGACGGCACCACGCCTCTGTATGAGACTATACCTGACTGATTTGAAAGGAGGATGACTATGAAGAAAAGGACAGCGATACTTCTCGCTTTTGCGGCCGTCGCTTTTGCGGCCTGCATCGAGGACAAGAGCCGGTACGACTACAGGCAGACCAACGAGGTTACCTTCCTGTCCGTGCCTGAAGGCTTCTCGTCCACTTTCGGGGAGGAGGCGGAATATGTCGCCCCGATAGAGTTTTCCGAACCTTTCGCAAACGAGGAGGACATCGACAAGGTGTTCGAGATCCAGTGGTTCATAGGCGAGGAGCTGGTCGCCACGGGATACAGGATACGCTACACATTCTCCGATGTCGGAGGGTTCTCTCTCGTGCTGAAGGTTGTCAACAGGGAAACCGGGGAGACATATATCAGCGACGGCTATTCCATGGAATCCAAGAGCTCGATAGGCTGCGGGTGGATGATTCTTGCGGAAAAGGACGGAGGGGAGTCCAGCCTGTCCTTCATCTCCCCTTCCACCCTGTCCCCGATGTACCGGCTGGAGGAGATGATGCTGCCGGAGGACGAGTCTCTCGGCACCGGACCGAAACGTCTTTTCTATTATTATGTGCTGGGGTCTATCCCGAACAACTATGTGTCAGGACTCCCGAAGATAATCCTCAACCAGGACAGCGGCACCGTGACACTCGACGGCTCGAACCTGATGAAGGACCGCTGGATGAGGGATGAGTTCCAGTCCGGTGCCGAGCCGGAGGCGGACTTCTCCATGAGCGGCTTTGCCTGGAAACGCTCCTATTACCTGATATGTACGGAGTCCGGAAATGTCTACATGAGATGCATGGACAGGACCTATGAGTCCATCCCGTACTACGGGACATATTCTTCAATGCCGTCCGATTTCACCGGCGGAGCGCATATCAGTTATTTCCAGGGGTTCCAGAATGTGTCCTACTGGGCCGCGGACGAGGATGTCGCACTGATGTACGACGACCTCAACGGCAGGTTCCTCTGCTTTGTCCCCGGGGGATACGGGGACGACTACGAGTCCTATTCCCCGAAGGTGGTGTATCTGGGCAACTATGACAAGGACCTGGTCCTCGGGGCCGGCGTCCCGAGGGTGGATGCCATGGGGACAGGGACGAGGTGCATAGCGGCCGGGGCTTACGAGAAAGTGTATGTGGACCCTGAAATGGGCGGACTGGAGTTCTATCCTTCGTATCTTGCACTCATAGACCTGGGCGGTGCAGCGGATTATCGCCTGTTCAGCTTCACCGTGAGGCCCCTGGGGGCGGAGAACCATGTCATCACGGAGTCGTCCATCTCCATGTTTTCGGGCGGGAGCCTGCTGACTGGGGAAAGCATTGTCCGGATGTCCTCGAATTTCGAGAAGAAGCCGTTTTTCTATTTTACGGACGGGGACAGGAACCTTTATGTCTACAGTGTCGCCTCCGGGACGCACAGGCTTGCATATACAGCCTCTTCTGCAATCATATCCATATCCCCGAGCCCTATAGTCAGCGAGTTCAGCGGCTACGGCGGGAACAGCGAGAGCTTCAACCACAGGATAGCCGTGGGCCAGGAAGACGGGAGCGTGAGCATACTCGATGTATCCGATTCCAGGCTGGTACAGCTTTTCGAGGACTTGTCCCCGACCCTCGAGATAAAGACAATCTCCGGATTCGGGGAGATAAAGGATATGGTCTGGGCTACAAACTACCAGGGAGAGTATTGAAACGGAATATCGGCCGGAAGGCTTTTTGTTTAACTTAATAAATTTAAAGACATGAAAAAGACTCTGAAATTTCTGTTGACGGCATTCGTGGCGGTCATAGCCGCAGGATGCAAGGAAGATGAAGGACCTGTGGATTACCCTGTTATAGGCAATCTCAATATCTCCGGGAGGTATGTTACCTACCTTCACGGATCCCAGGGATGGGTCAAGGAAGACCAGATAGGCGTCTTCGTGACCTCCGACGGGATCGAGCAGGCGAACCTTCTTTACGAGCCGTCGGAAATATGCCCGGTTTTGCCTAATGAATATGTGCCCGGGCTTTATGATTATGACAAAAAGAACTACAAGGACGGGGATATCCTCTTAAATCCAGTGGGGGGAGCCTCTGCAGGTTTCAAGCAGGGTGAGCACTGCGTATATGCCTACACCCCTTATGCGGAGGGGAATACCACCTATTCCGCCGTCAGGCTCCCTTCCCTTGCGAGCCAGGAATATATACCGATAGACGGGCTGATATTTTTCAAGAGGGAGTATAATTTCGCCTATGCCCGGCTGTCGGCCCCTGTGTCGGAATATACCTCCGTCACCCTTTCCCTCGGGGACTTCACATCCGCGTTCGTCCAGATGACCATCCCGTCCCCGGCTTTCCCTGATGCTCTGGAAGGGAAGACTGTCACCAAATTAGTAGTGTCCGCGGACAAGGACATAGCCACCTCGGACGCTGTCATCAATCTCGCGACAGGAGAGATAAGCGGGACAATGAGCAAGTCGATAGAGCTGGATTTCGGTGACGGGCTTGCGCTTTCCAGGGGCAGAATGGAGACGCTGTATATTGTGATGTGCATTGATTTCGACGAGGCGCTGGAGACTACCTTCTCCTTCACCTATACGATAGACGGGCAGGACTACACTATTACCGGAACCCCGAGTGCGACCATGTCTTCGGACGGGAATCTCAACATGTTCGGCGCGCTTTCTTTCCCTGAAGAATAGGGACGGACAGTTTCTAAAACCCTCTTGTTCAGGAATATTTTGCCGATTAGAAAAATATTGCTATCTTTGCGACCCCTATTTGTGTAGGGATCGCATTTTTTTAGTATTAACCGTTTAAAGATCAAGACAGTGGACACACAGAGTTACAAAACAGTATCGCTCAAGGCGGGCGATATCAAGAAGGAGTGGGTTCTCATTGATGCCACCGATCTGGTGCTCGGACGTCTTGCTTCCCGTGTAGCCCTTATCCTCCGTGGTAAGAACAAGCCGTGCTACACCCCTAACCTGGACTGCGGGGACAATGTCATAATTGTCAACGCCGACAAGGTAAGGCTTACCGGAAACAAGATGGACGACAAGGTGTACGTCCGTCACACCGGTTATCCGGGAGGACAGCGTTTCACCACACCGAAGGATGTGCTCAGGAAGAAGCCTACGGAGCTTGTAAGGATGGCAGTCAAGGGAATGCTGCCGAAGAACCGTCTTGGTGCCAGGCTCATCAACAACCTGTACCTTTATCAGGGCAGCGAGCATCCGCATCAGGCACAGCAACCGAAAACAATCAAGTTAAACGAAATTTAGTCAAAGGATGAAAGTAGTAAACGCCCTTGGAAGACGTAAATCGGCAGTCGCTCGTGTTTATGTCAGTGCCGGGAAAGGCAACATCACGATCAATGGTCGCGAAATGGACAATTATTTCCAGGAAGATTCTCTCCGTTATATCGTGAACCAGCCTTTCGAAGTTACCGGTACTGCAGGACAGTTTGACGTGAAGGTTAATGTCGACGGAGGCGGGATCAAAGGTCAGGCAGAGGCCATCAGGCTCGGTATCGCCCGCGCGCTTTGCGAGGTCGACAGGGAGGCTTATCGCCCTGCTTTGAAATCCTCAGGATTTCTCACCCGCGATGCACGCGAAGTCGAGAGGAAGAAACCTGGTCAGCCTGGTGCACGCAAGCGCTTCCAGTTCAGCAAACGTTAGTATTTGCCTGAAGGTTTACAGATTTGTTGCAGTCCGGTATAAAATCCGAGGACCTCTCGCGGGGGAATCTCCGCAAGGGCTGCCCAGATTTGTCGAGACTGCGGAAAATCCAGGAGACCGGCAGCGCCGTTACTCCGGATTGATGTAGAAGAGCCCCCGGTATGCATACGAGGCCGGCGGGAGAATTACAAACAAGTAAAACTTTATTTAAAATGCCAAGAACAAATTTCCAGGAACTGCTTGATGCAGGTGTTCATTTCGGACACTTGGCGAGGAAGTGGAACCCTAAGATGGCCCCTTATATTTTCGACCAGAAGAACGGGATCCATATCATCGACCTGCATAAAAGTATTGTAAAGATAGATGAGGCTGCAAACGTGATGAAACAGCTTGCCCGCTCCGGCCGCAAGATACTGTTTGTAGCCACGAAGAAACAGGCAAAGGAGATTGTGGCCGAGAAGGCTGCATCCGTGAATATGCCTTACGTGACAGAGAGGTGGCCTGGCGGAATGCTTACGAACTTCCCGACCATCCGCAAAGCTGTCAAGAAGATGAATACCATCGACAAGATGATTGAAGACGGTACTTTCGACACCCTTGCAAAGCGTGAGCGTCTCCAGATCACCCGCCAGAGGGCAAAGCTGGAGAAGAACCTCGGTTCCATCAAGGACCTGAGCCGTCTCCCGTCAGCACTGTTCGTGGTGGATGTACAGAAAGAGATGAATGCGGTCAAGGAGGCAAATCGTCTTAATATCCCGGTTATCGCTATGGTTGATACTTGTTGCGATCCTACTCCTGTTGATTATGTGATCCCGGCAAATGACGACGCCGCCAAATCCATCGCCTACATTGTCGACGTGCTCTGCCAGGCTGTTGCAGAGGGCTTGAACGAGAGGAAGCTCGAGAAAGAGAAGGAAGTTCCGGAGCAGACCGACTCACAGTCCCCTGCCGGAAAGAAACTCCGTTCACGCAAGTCCAGGGCTGAAGAGGCCGAGACTGCTGCTCCGGCTGCCGCCCAGGAGGCTGAAGCACCGGCAGAGGCTCCAGCAGAGGCCCCTGTAGAGACTCCGGAAGCCCCGGCTGCTCCGGCTGACGAGGCAGAGGCAAAGGCTGAATAAGGTACTATAAATTCAAAAATCTTGATAATATGGAAATCAAAGCAGCTGACGTAGCTAAATTACGTCAAATGACCGGTGCCGGCATGATGGACTGCAAGAAGGCCCTTGTAGAGGCTGAAGGCGACTTTGCCCGTGCACAGGAAATCATCCGCGAGAAAGGCAAGCTCGTTGCAGCCAAGAGAGCTGACAGGGAGACTTCCGAGGGTGCTGCCATAGCCAAGGTAGACGGTGGAAAGGCAATCCTCGTGGCTCTCGGATGCGAGACTGACTTCGTCGCAAAGAACGAGGAGTTCCAGACTCTTGCGAATGCCATAGCGGATGCCGCACTTGCCCAGTTCCCGGCAGATGCAGAGGCCCTGAAATCCTGCACCCTTGCAGATGGAAGGACTGTGGAGGCTGCCATTACGGAGCAGACCGGCAAGACCGGCGAGAAGCACTCCATCGCTTACTATGCATGCCTTGAGGCACCTTACATATCATCGTACATCCACAAGATAAACGGCAAACTCGCCGCTCTCGTAGCTTTCAACAAAGAGGTTCCGGCAGAGGCAGGAAAGGGTATCGCCATGCAGGTGGCTTCCATGAACCCTGTAGCCGTGAACAAGGATTCCGTTCCGCAGAGCGTTATCGACAATGAGCTCGCCGTGGCTGTCGAGAAGACCAAGGAGGAGCTCGTGAAGAAGGCTGTCAACGCCGCCCTCGAGAAGGCCGGTATCAACCCTGCGCATGTGGACAGCGAGGACCATATCGCCTCCAACACAGCCAAGGGCTGGCTTACCCCGGAGCAGGCCGACCAGGCCCGCGAGATTATAAAGACTGTCTCTGCAGAGAAGTCCGCCAATCTCCCTGAGGCCATGATAAAGAACATCGCCAACGGCCGGCTCAACAAGTTCTTCAAGGAGAATACCCTCGAGGAGCAGGAGTACCAGATGGGCGATGGCAAGGTTTCCGTAAAGGACTATCTTGCCGGCGTGGACAAGGACGCGAAGATTGTAGCATTCAAGAGATTTTCCCTGAACGACTAAGGGTATATCCTGAAAAATATTTGAAAAGGGGCGGGTCAGAAGTCAGGCTCGCCCCTTTCTTTATTCTTCCGCTGACCTGTATGTGCTGAACCCTGCTCTTGCCAAGAGGGGTGACCCAAAAGAAAATTTGAGTCACCCTCTCTCGTCTTTCGAAGAAAGACGGAACCTATCCTAACCCCCTGCGCCCCCTGTTAGGGGGATTTCGCACCTGCCCGGTGCGGTCCCTACGGGACTTTTCAGGGCTTTCGGGTCACCCTCACCCTCCTTTTTATCCGCCGTGCCGAACCATTTCCGGAACAAGCGGAAAAATTTCCGGGAAATGATGCCTGAAATTCCGGCAAAGTTCCTAAATTTACGTGAGTTCGATGAATTTTAATTTATTGAAAATCATCGAACTTCCGCTGAGGAGCAGGACGGAAGTCCTGCGACGGGCCCCCAGCGAGGGGGCACATGGGGGTGGCGCCCCTTGAAAAGGGGCTGTCGCCACAGCGACTGGGGTTTAAGATAATTGGATTTCGAAGAAATCCTTAACGACTGTTCGACGA
>JADIMQ010000009.1 GCA_017694655.1 Candidatus Cryptobacteroides merdigallinarum | reverse complement strand
ATGCAGGCATAGGTGTCGCCATGGGAAATGCCGTGCCGGAAGTCCGGAAGCATGCCGATTTCGTGACTTCCACAGTAGACGAGGACGGCGTTGTTGCCGCTGTCCGTCACTTCGGCCTGCTGTAGTGCCTCCTGCCTTCGCTTGTCTGTAATGTCAGCTGCAGGCCTTGACCTCCGTCCGGAAACGGCACAGGAGGTATTTTTTGCAGATAGTCAATAAAAAGATACCGGTCCCGCGATTCACATCGCAGGACCGGCGCAATTCTAACCTAAAACTTAACCTATGAAAAAACTATTCGATGTAGGAATTTTGCAATTACTGTGCCAAAGTTGAGAAAGGCGGTAAAATAAATGCATTTTCCTTGAATTTATTTCGCATCCGCCGGATTTTCGTCCTGCCGGGCAGCGGCATCCCCCGTCCCGGACACCTCCTGGCTGCCGTTCACCCCGGCCTCATTCACCTGACCTGCAGGCTTTATGTACCGGATGTGTATGTCCTGGACCGGCCTGTCCCTCCTGTCCGTCCTCACTGCCGCAATCTTGTCGATGATGTCCAGGCCTTCGACTGTTTCCCCGAATACCGTGTACGCCCCGTCAAGCTGGCTGCAGTTCTCCGCATCCTGTACAATGTAGAACTGGGAGCCGGAGGACTCTTTCTTCGGGTTTGCTGCATCCCCTCTGCGGGCTGCCGCGAGGGCGCCTTTCTTGTGTGTCAGGGCCCGGTTGAACTCCGCAGGTATCGTGTAGCCAGGGCCTCCGGTCCCGTACAGGTCCGCCTTCGACGGATCCTTGGTGAGCGGGTCGCCCGTCTGTATCATGAATCCGTCTATGACGCGATGGAAAAGCACCCCGTCATAAAATCCTTCCGATACGAGTTTCACGAAATTGTCCCTGTGCAGGGGAGTTTCCTTGTAGAGCCTGACCCTTATGGTCCCGAGGTCGGTGACTATGTCGAACTCCGGCTCTTCCGTTACGCTTGTTGTCTTTGTTGTCATGTCTTTTCCACTTTTTCCGGACTCGTCCTGGTTCAATGAAGATGAGCAGGCTGCCGTGATTGTCATTGCTGTGATGAATAAAAACGCCTTGAAAAATATCCTGTTCATATCTGTCTCTTAAAGTTCTTTCCGACGGACGTTCCGGGACAGCATTCCTGCGGCGTTGCCCCGGAATCGACCTATAAGATGCAAATCATCTCCAAAAGGTTGCCGGAGACAGGAAAAATTTCAAAACAGTTTCTTAATTTTGCCGGAATTATGGCAAATCCGTTGAAACAGCTGGCGGGAGAGACCGCCCTGTACGGGCTGAGCACCATCCTGGCCCGCGTGATAAATTTCCTTTTCGTACCCTTCTACACGAGGCTCCTGAGTACGGAAAGCTATGGTGTGGTGACGGAGTTCATGGCATACATAGCTGTCCTCCAGGTAGTCCTCGCCCTGGGGCTCGAGACGGGATGTTTCCGGTTCGCGAACAGGGAGGGGACGGACCCGGACAAGGTGTATTCCGACGCCCTGGCCATGGTATCCTTCACAGGCCTGGGTTTCCTTGTGCTCATGGTCGCCTTCTCCGGCAACATCGCCGGCTGGCTCGGGTACAGGGGCTACGGCAGCTGCATAATGTACATGGGGGGCATACTTGCCTGCGACTCCGTCACTGCCATCCTCTTTGCCAGGCTCCGGCAGGAGCACAAGGCCCTGAAGTTCGCTCTCCTGAAGACGGCCAAGATACTTACCGAAACGGCTGCCAACTTTGCGCTTTTCTTCGGCTTGCCAGCCCTGTGCATGAAGGTTGCAGAGGCTTCAGGCCTGTCCGTGGCCGACCTCGGACCGTCCGATGTCTGGCTCCTGTCTTTCGTCTCGGCGGAGCCTGATTTCAGCTACGTCATTTTCTCCATATTCATCAGCTGCATAGTATGCCTGCTGCTCTTCATCCCGGATCTGGTCAAGTTCCGGTTATCGTTCGACAGGAAGCTCGCGCGTCAGATGCTCCTGTATTCGCTGCCCCTGATGGTTGCGGCACTTCCGGGGATAATCAACGACTTCCTCGACAGGATACTCTTCCGCTTTTTTGACACCGGCTCGGAGGTATGGCAGTCGAGCCTCGGGATATTCCAGGCCGGGGTTAAGATTTCCGTGATAATGTCCCTTTTCGTACAGATGTTCCGCTTCGCCGCCGAGCCGTTCTTCTTCCAGCGCGCCTCGGACAAGGGGTCGAAAGAGCTTTATGCTGTCGTCATGGAGTATTTCACAGCCTTCTGCGGACTTATCTTCCTGGGTGTCATCCTATATATAGATGTGATCTCCCTCATCCTCGGCAGGGATTTCCGGGCCGGGATAAGTGTTGTCCCTATAATGCTGCTCTCCTACATGATACTCGGGATGCTTTTCAATGTCTCCATGTGGTACAAGCTGTCCGGCAGGACAGGGGTCGCCGTCTACATCACCCTTGCCGGACTTGCGGTCACGGCTGCAGTGAACATCATCTTCATGCCGCGCTACTCTTATTACGCCGCTGCATGGGGGCATCTGGCGAGCTATTTGGTCATGTTCATCATAAGCATCCTTCTCGGGAACAGGTATTATCCAATACCTTACAAGTGGAAAAGGATAGCCTGCATATTCCTGGCCATGGGAGCGGCGTGCGTCCTGGCCGGACTTGCCGACAGGATGTTCTTCAGGGACGCGTCGTTTTCGTCCGGAGCCCCGGCCATGGCCGGCAAGCTTGCCGTCAACACGGTCTTCATCCTCCTCTATGCCGGTTTCGTCTACCTGGCGGTGCACAGGAAGAATGCCGCCTTCCTTTCAGGAAAACAGCAGGATGACCAGCTGGGCGATGATGACCCGGGCAAACATTGACATAGGATAGGCTGTGGCATAGCTTACTGCCGGTTCGTCATTGTCTACGGTAGTGCTGGCATAGTTCAGGGCCATAGGATTCGCCATGCTCCCGCAGAGCATCCCGACATTTTCCTCATAGCTTGTCTTCAGGAACTTCTGGGCCACTATCCCTGTCGCGAGGGTCGGGACCACGGCCATGGCGAAGGCTATCCCCACCCATATCAGCCCGTCCATGCAGAAGACCGTCTCGAAGAAATGTTTACCGGCATCCAGCCCCAGGCCGGCAAGGTAGATCACGAGCCCGAACTGCCTCAGCATAAGGTTGGCACTCTGGGTCGTGTATGTCGTGAGATGGAACCGCGACCCGAACGCGCCCATCAGTATGCCGACGATTATCGGGCCTCCGGCTATGCCCAGCTTTATCGGCACGCTCATCCCAGGGACAGAGAAAGGTATGCTTCCCAGTATTACCCCGAGGGCAAGGCCGATGAAGATGGCTATCAGGTTCGGTTCATTCAGCCTCTTCTCCTCGTTCCCGAGTATTTTCCCGACATTGTCCACTGCCGCCGACTCGCCGACAATCGTAAGCCTGTCCCCTATCTGGAGCCTCAGGGACGGGGAGGCGAGAAGGTCTATCCCGGCCCTGTTTACCCTGGTTATGTTTATACCGTACAGATTCCTCAGCCTCAGGGAGCCCAGCTTCACCCCGTTTATATGAGGCTGCGTGACAAGTATTCTCTTGGAAACCAGCCTGCTGTCTATGGCATTCCAGTCTATGTCCTCCTTGTTCCAGTCCTTGCTTTCCTTTTCCCCGAAAAGTGCCCTGATCTTCTCGACGTCAGGTTTTGAGGATATGACCAGCAGATGGTCGTGTGGCATTATGACTGTATCGGATGCCGGGATGCTGACCTTCCCGTCTCTCCATACTCTCGAAATGACAAATTTGGCGTCGGTCAGGGATGTGATTTCCTTTATGCTTTTCCCGAAGACGGCCGGGTTGCTTATCTGGAACTCGCTTATGAACGGCCTGGCCGGTTCGGCCGCCGCCCTCGACTGTCCCTTTCTTCCGCCGGTTTTCCGGAGTACTATGATAACGAATATCATCCCTATTACCCCTACTGGATAGCCTACAGCGCAGGCGAGCGACATCTCCGTGACTTTCCCGGCGGCTGACGGGTCCACCTGCAGGGCCGCCTGCTGTGCCGCCCCGAGCATCGGGGTATTTGTCACTGCCCCGGAAAACAGGCCCACCATTTCGGTCATTGACCATTTCCCGGCCATGCCTATGGCTATGGTCATGGCGAAACCGGCTACCACGACGGCTATGCCCAGGAGATTCAGCTTAACCCCTCCTTTCTTGAACGAGGCGAAGAAGCCGGGACCTACCTGCAGCCCGAGTGTATATACGAATATGACAAGGCCGGCATTCTGCGCGAAGGCCAGCATGTCCCTGTTTACTTCTATCCCCATGTGTCCGGCCAGTATCCCCGCGAAGAACACGAATGTCACCCCGAGGGAGATGCCGTAGATCTTTATCTTGCCGAGGGCCAGGCCCGTGGCGGCTATTACAGCCAGCACAAGGAGCGTCTGTATGGTGGACGGCTGCATGAACAGTTCTACTAACCAGTGCATTGTCTTTCAGATTCATTGCTTTCCGGTCAATATACCAGAAAGCCGGTTATTCCTCCTGCTATTATTACTATTATGGGACTGACTTTCCATATCCATGATACCAGGAATGCCGCGGAGAACAGCACCCAGCTTTTCCAGTCCGGGAAGTTCTCCGGAGTGATGAGCAGTATGGCGGAGGCACCTATGAGCCCGACTACTGCCGGCTTCAGCCCGGACATTATTCCCGAGAACATGGTATTGCCGCTGAACTTGTAGTACATCCTGCACATCGACAGGACTATTATGAAGGACGGCAGGACAACGGCCAGGCTTGTGGTGAACGAGGCCAGTATGCATATCAGGTGCGGGGCCCCGGCTTCCTCGAGAACGCTGTACCCTATGTACGTCGCGCTGTTTATCCCGATGGGTCCGGGGGTCATCTGCGATATTGCCACAATGTCGGTGAAGGTGTTCTCGTCTATCCAGTTGTGTACTGTCACGACCTGGGTCTGTATGAGGGACAGCATCGCATAGCCTCCTCCTATTGTGAAGAGACCTATTATGAAGAATGTGAGGAAAAGTTCCACCAGTATCATTTCAGACTGTCCCTCCTGCGTTTGTCGTTTATTTTCACGATGGCGAAGGATACCACGATCACCACTGTCAGTATATATATAGGTGATACTTTCAGGAACCCGACAAGTACGAGTACAGCTCCGGCGACAAGGTAGGACCACCAGGTCCTGACAGACTTCCTTGCCATCTGGAACATCGGCACCGCTATCAGGGCCACCACGACCGGACGTATCCCCTTGAAGATGCGTATCACGGCAGGGTTGTCCTGGTACCCGGTGAAAAGCATCGCTATCAGCAATATTATCAGTATGGAAGGGAGCACGCTCGCCACGGTTGCCACGATGCTTCCCTTCGTCCCCTTCAGTTTGTACCCGGTGAAAATGGCTATGTTCACTGCCAGCAGGCCCGGTGCGGTCTGCGAAAGGGCGATTATGTCCGGAAAGTCTTCGTCCCTGAGCCATCCCCTGCCGACAATCTCGCTCTGTATCAACGGGATCATCGCCATGCCCCCGCCGATTGTAAATGCCCCGATTTTAGCGAAAATCAGGAATATCTGCCAATATGTCGCCATAAGTCTGTTTTTAAGGAATCATGACGGTACAAATTCATACCGGAGGGACAAATAAAATAAATTTTATAATAAATCAGAAAAACAGTTTAAAAAAGTTGAAAAATATTTGGAGGAAAGAAAAAAGTACGTATCTTTGCAGCCCATTTCGGAAGAAACGGGAGTTCATTGAAAATATTGAAAGGCAAGTACAAGTAAGTACCAACAATAAGAGAGCGTTAATTCTTTTTGAGGATTAAAAACAGAGCAAAGGTCAGACGAGACATATAGAGATTATACAAAGAAGAGTTTGATCCTGGCTCAGGA
>JADIMQ010000099.1 GCA_017694655.1 Candidatus Cryptobacteroides merdigallinarum | reverse complement strand
GGTAATGATAGCGTTCAGTCCCACCGACTTACCCTGACCTGTAGCACCGGCCACCAGCAGGTGCGGCATCTTGGCCAGGTCGAAGGACATGGCCTCGTTCGATATCGTCCTTCCGATTACCACCGGCAGGTCGTACTTGGCCGCATTGAACTTAGGATCCTCCATAATCGACTTCATGGATACGATACTCGGTTTCTCATTGGCCACCTCAATACCGATAGCGTTGGTTCCGGCCAGGGTCACCACCCTCACTCCCCGGGCGGCAAGCGAACGCGCGATATCGTCCTCCAGCCTCATGATCTGGGCCACGCGCACTCCGGGAGCAGGGACCACCTCGTACAGCGTCACGGTAGGTCCCACCCTGGCTGAAATCTTCGAAATGCTGATCTTATAGTCCTTCAAAGTCGATACGATACGGCGGTTGTTCTTCTCCAGCTCCTCACGGGACACCTCGTGCGTCTGATCCGAGTAATCCTTGAGCAGGGACAGATCCGGCATCCGGTAGGTCGACAGACTTAGACGGGGGTCATAACGGGTCTTCCACTGCTCGTCCGAAAGAACTGCGGAATAGTCCGTAGGATCTCCATTAAGAATCTGAAGAGGTGGAATATCCTGACTCACTGCCTCCGCTGCATTTCCTGACGCAGCAGCCGCCACCGCTCCGGCCGCAACCGCTGCCGTGGGCTCGCCTACAGGCACAGGAGCAGCCTGCGATATCTGCGATACCTGATCTGCGGCTGTCATAGCCACGGAGCGCACCGGCTCGGGCACCGGCTGATCGATTATCTCGAAGACAGGGCCGTCCTGCTGCTTCGGAACCTCCTCCGCCGCCGGTTCCTCTTCTTCCCCGCCTTCCTCATTTTCATTTTCTTCGTCATCTTCCTCATCCCAGTCCTCCTCCTCATCATCGTCGCCATCATCCTCTTCATTGTCTCCGTCAGCGCCGTCCTCATCGGTCATTTCCTCTTCCTGAGACTGCGCCCCTGCCTCCTCCTTCTTGGCGAAGAGGGAGTCAAAGAATGCCGTTATCTTCCTGACAATCTTGGTATTCAGCAGTATCGCCCACAACACCAGGAAGAAAAATATAATGCAGGCCGCTCCGAAGACTCCCGTCATGGAGACAAGCCACTCATTGATATAGTAGCCGTAGGAACCTCCGGCGCCGTCCCCGAAGAGAGCTTTCGCGGAGGTAAAGGAGAATATGAAGGAAAATGCCGTGGAAAGCACGATACATCCCATCAGCGACAGGGCAAACAGGCGCAGCAGGCGCACACGCCCCTTGCGGAAGCAGTAGACCGCCACTCCGGCAAAGAAGAAGGGTATGATGAAGGCTCCCAGACCGAACCATCTGGAAACAAGAAGGTTAGCCGAAAGAAAACCGAGTTTTCCACCTATATTCTCCGCAGTCACGATATTGCTGAAGAGGTTGTCGTCCGAGAGCAGGCTCTGGTCCTCCGCCCAGGTAAACAGGTAGGACAGAAGGGATACAAACGTAAAAATGGAGAGGATGGCAAACACCACCCCCGCCACGAAGCGCACTACCTCGTTCTGCAGGAATGCCAGGACCGGGGCCATGGCATTGCTCCGGCTCCTGCGGGAGGCAGACGTCTTCTTCCCGGAGCCTTTCTTCTTTGCCCCGGCAGCGCTTTTCTTTTTTCCCTTGCCCTCTTTTCCTTTTACTGCTGTTTTTTCCATTTGTTCTTCTTATTCTTGTTGCGTCCCTGCTGCCGGAACTGATTGCGTCCGGGCTGGTTTCCGGTAGGCAGGATCATACCGGGTCTGGTGAATTTCTCCTTGTCCGACACACTTTCCAGATGAATGTGCTCCGGAACCCTGAGAGCACCGCCCGAAAGCCTCTCTATATCCTTGAAGATGGTCTCGTCCGACACTGAGTCCTTGTTCCATATCAGATACTGCTGCCTCATGTACACGGCCATGGACTTGATCATCCGGTCGCGGGTCTCGTCCTCGGGCATGGCGGCGATGACCTTTATCATGTTCTGTATGTTGCGGCCGTAATGAGCGGCGGCCAGCGGCTCCTTCGGCATAGGTACTATGTCAGGAGGGGTGGAAAAATCTTCCTTGGTAGGCATAGGATAGGGCGAGTCCACATCCAGGTCAAAGCCGGCGATGAACTGCACGTGATCCCAGAGCTTATGCTTGTAGTCAGGCTGCTCGGCCAGATGAGGATTGAGTATCTCCATCACCGAAACCACGGCGCGGATCTGCTCGTTGCGCTTCTCGCGGTCGGGTATCTGCTTGACGTGTTCTATCATTTTCTGGATGTGTCTCCCATATTCGGGCATTATCAGTTTCTCTCGGTTGGTGTTGTAATCCATTTGCGTTATAGAGCAGTTAAAAATTTCCACAAAGATAGTTTTTTTAGATTAGGTTTTGAGTATCTTTGCGCCACAATTTTAGGAAAGATGGAAAACATTCTGATTACCGGCGCTGACGGACAACTCGGTAGCGAGCTCCGCGGCCTCACACAGGGAGAAAGCGGCACCAACTGGCTGTACACGGACATCCATGAGCTCGACATCACTGACGCAGCAGCCGTGGAGGACTACATTAGCGCCCACGGAGTCACCAGGATCATCAACTGCGCCGCATACAATGCCGTAGACCAGGCTGAAACCGACACAGACGCCGCCATCAGGCTCAATGTCACAGGCCCCATGAACCTTGCAGAAGCCGCTGCGCGCCACGGGATATACCTTATACACATATCCACCGACTTCGTATTCGACGGCACCAAGTCTTCTCCCTACCACGAGAGCGACCGTCCCGCACCTCTTTCCGAGTACGGACGTACCAAACTGGCAGGCGAGACCGCCGTCAAGCGCTCCGGCTGCCTCTCGGTAATCATCCGCACGTCATGGCTTTACTCCCCCCTCGGACAGAAAAATTTCGTCAGGACGATGCTCCGGCTCGGAGAAGAGGAGGAAATAGTAAAAGTGGTGTACGACCAGAAAGGTTCTCCCACTTACGCCCGTGACCTGGCCGAGGCCATCCTTCACATCATCCCCCAGCTGGATGCCGTTCCCCGCTATGGAGAAGTCTTCCACTATGCTGACGAAGGCTGCTGCACCAAGGCTGAGTTTGCCCAGAAGATCATGAATCTCAAGCATCCGGACTGCGACATCGAGCCGGTGCCCACCTCCGAGTTCCCCGCCCCGGCACGGCGTCCCGCCTATTCCGTCCTGGACAAATCCCTGATCAAGACGGTCTTCGGAGTCAAAGTTCCCCTGTGGGAACGGAGCCTGTCAAAAGCGGTAAGGCTGTTCTGAAAGCAAGGGGGCCCTGCGGTCCTTGTCCGAAAGAATCAGGGGGCATCCCGGATCCATCCACTCCACCCCTACGGCAGGATCATCCCAGCGGACCGAACCCTCCGAGGAAGGCTCGTAGAACTCCCCGCACTTGTATTGGAAGACGGTATTGTCCTCGAGAGTCAGGAATCCGTGGGCAAAGCCCTCCGAAAGGTAGAACATACGCTTGTTCTCCCCGTTCAGCACCACTGAGAAATACTTTCCGAATGTAGGAGAGCCCGCCCTGAGGTCCAGGGCCACATCCTGTACGGC
>JADIMQ010000098.1 GCA_017694655.1 Candidatus Cryptobacteroides merdigallinarum | reverse complement strand
CCACTGCGTCTTCTCGTTCCCTCCGTCCACGCTCAGCTGGTGCTGGTGGGAGATGGCGGTACGGAGCACTGCGTTCACGTAGTCGAAGCCCCCGTTCTCATAGTAGCTGTCGATCTCTTCCTGGGTGAAGTACGGGTCGAGCCCGAATGCTGCCTGATGCTCGTTGTACACTTCTGCATATTGCCCGGCGCTCAGCAGGTCATAGTTCTTGATTATCCTGGAAACGGAAACGTTGCCGTCATAGGTCACGTTTATGCGCCCGTCCTTTGTCCCGGACTTGGTCGTTATGAGGATAACGCCGTTGGCACCGCGGGACCCGTAGATGGCGGTGGAGGACGCGTCCTTGAGGACCTCCATGGATTCTATGTCATTCGGGTTTATGGAATTGAAGTCCACACCTACGAACCCGTCCACCACGAACAGCGGGCTGTTGTCCCCGAGGACGGAATTGGCACCGCGGATACGGATACGCACATCTCCGCCAGGTGCTCCCACCGTATTGGAAATCTGCACGCCGGCAGCCCGTCCCTGGAGAGCCTGGTCGATACGGGTTACTTTCTGCGCCTTGAACGCGTCGCTGTCAACCGAGGACAGGGAGCCGGTAAGGTCGCTCTTCCGGACTGTACCGTAACCTATCACCACCACTTCCTCCAGCAGTTTCATGTCCTCTTCAAGGGTGATGTCGTAGTTCCCGCCCCTGGTTGTCGTCAGGGACACGCTCTTGTATCCGAGGGAGGATATCTCGAGTACCGCGCTGTCCGGGACCTCGATGCTGAAACGTCCCTGGGAATCGGTTATGACACCGTTGGATGTGCCGCTCTGCACTACACCTGCCCCTATCACAGGCTGGCCGCCGGTATCCTTCACTGTCCCGGTGACAACCGTGCTCTGCTGCACAGGTTCCTGCCCGGCCGGGGAAATGACAATGTAATTCCCGTCTATAACTCCCTTGAAGCCGGTTCCTGCAAGTATGTCGTTCACGACATCAAGGACTTCAGTGTCAGTGTAGTCGAGATATACGACCCTCGACATGTCCAGATTCGCCGAGTCGTATGCAAACCTGTAGTCGGTCTGCTCCTCGATGCTGGCAAAGGCCTGGCTTACACTCAGGCGTTCTCCATTGAAAGAGACCGGTTGGGCAGAAATTGCGGGGCTCCAGGCGAGAATGCATAAGCCCAGCCCCACCATTTTCAACAAAAAGCGATTCATAAATGTTAATTTATTATGTGGAATGGTTATACACGGTCCATACAGGACCGGAACGGCCGCTTCTGCGGCCATCCAAAATAAAAGACAGGGAAAATCCCTGCCGCACCCAATGGAATATTGAAAAAATGGGGACTGTCTTGAAATTTATCCCTGAAGATTCCAGGAATCTGCCTACCGGATTATGATCACGTTCCCGGAAGTGTCTATGCGCATCCCCGGAAGTATGCCCTGGATTATGTGCAGGACATTGCCTATGGTCTCTCCGCTCCTGAAGCGGATATTCAGCCTGGCGCCGGCGAACCTTTCTGTTGCGACTATGATCCTTACGTTGAACATCTTCTCCAGCATGAGGGCCGTCTCCTCCAGGGACCTGTCATCTATGGTGATGCCCCCGTCCCTCCATGTGGAGAAGTCGGACGAGGAGACCTTCTCTATCTTCACTTCGTCGGATCCGGTATTGTATGTCAGCTGCTCGTCAGGTACAAGGGTGAAGGTCTTCTCTTTCCCCGGTACTGCAATCTCCACCGAGCCGGATTCGAGGGTGGTCTTCACCACGCTGTCATCGGCATAGCTCGAGAGGTTGAAGGCCGTGCCGTGCACCTTTACCGAAATATTGTCCGTGCGGACGGAGAACGGGCGTCTCCTGTCTTCCGTCACCTGGAAATAGCCTTCCCCGGAAAGGAATACGTTCCTCCTGTTCCCGATGAACTTTTCCGGATATATGAGTACGCTCCCGGAGTTGAGCCAGACCCTTGTGCTGTCCGGAAGGTAGAAATCCTTCTTTTCACCGTAGCCGGTGGCCTCCTGTATGAACCCGGTTTCTGCCAGAGCCTCCGCCTTTTCCCTGGACTGGAGAAGCATGGCTATGCCTGCGCCGGCGATGCACAGCGGCAGCGCCAGAATCGCGGCATATCTGAACAATCCTGCAAGGACTTTCCTTCTCCCGCCTCTGCCTCCGTTCCCTGCATTGCCGCTGCACGGGCCCGCAGCCCCTTCTTCCGTGCCTACTATCCCGAGCCTGTCTGCCAGTATCCTGTATTCTTCCATGACAGTCTCCATGTCCATCCCGGCATCCCCTGACTGTCTCCACAGGTCAAGCAGCCTGTCCTGCTCCCCTGCGGGTGAGGGGAGAGGCGGCTGGAGTTCCATATTGTTGGGTCTATCTGACATAACGGTAATCGCAATATTATATCTTAAAGACAATCAAAATCTCCTGTGCACCTATAAATATAAGTAAAAACAAGACCGGGAACTTCTTCCTGATCTCTTTCAGCGCGAGGTTTATGTGGTTTTCCACAGTCTTCTTCGAGAGGTTCAGCCTGTCGGCTATCTCCCCGTTCTTCATCCCGAGTATCCTGCTCATTGTGAAAACCTGCTTTCTCTGCGGTGGCATCTCTTCCACTGCATTGTCGATTCTCCTTTTCATATCCAGCATCTCGAGCTTGTCGGACGGCAGGGCCAGGTCATAGATCTCGTCAGTCCCGTCCTCCTGCGTGTCCTGCTTTCTCCTGGCCTTGTCCAGGTGGTTGAGGACAGTGTGCTTCGACAGGGTGAAGATATAGGCGTCGAAGTTCTTCACTTCCGTGAACCTCTCCCTGTTCAGCCATATCCTTATGAATATGGACTGGGCCACATCCTTGGCCTCGTCGCTGTCCGGTATGAGCCGGGAGACGAAAGTTCGGACTTTAGGATAGAATAAGATGAATATTTTCCTGAAAGCGCTCCTGTCACCTCCAGCCATGCGGCTGAATATGTCTTTGATATCGTCCAATTTGCAAGTCTGAATTGTCAATCCGGGCACGAAGATAATGATTTTTCTTCTACATCGCACCTCCGCCGAGGGCGTAGTAGAGGTTGAAAAGTAAAATGCCGCCCGCCCCCGGGATACCGCCAATATTTCACCAAAAGCGCGGGACTTCTGTATTTTTTCCGATATAAATTTATAAATTAGTACCCTTAAAAAAGATTCTTTATGCCAGAAACAACCGTCAAGACACCATGGTATCCATATACTGAAGGTGTCCCAGTACACCTCGACTATTTCAAGGGTTCCATGTTCGACATGGTCAAGAGCGTGGCTGACAAGTATCCCAGGAACGTGGCTTTCGACTTCATGGGGAAGTCCACCACATACCGTCAGCTCGTAAAGATGATAGAGACCTGCGCAAAGGCGCTGAAAACCTGTCTCTTATACACATCTGAC
>JADIMQ010000097.1 GCA_017694655.1 Candidatus Cryptobacteroides merdigallinarum | reverse complement strand
GGATCGTCCCGCGCTACGATGCCGGCACCACGACAGCTACCCTGCCTGCCGTCTCCGACGGTGAGTACGCCGGATTCATAAATGTGCCGAATTCCTGGTACAACTTCTACTTCATGGAAAACGACAATACCATCTACGGTTGCGGATACAACGGGGAGACGGCCATACTCTACACTCTCCAGACCACTGCCGATGTCAACGAACAGAACTGCTGGCTGCCGGAAGGCTCTTCAGACACGGACCCTGCGGCATACGCCTGCTGGTATCTGACCATGAGCAGGGAAAACCTGGAATGGAGCGCCATGAGAGTACGCGATATGTGGCTCAGCTTCGGCGAGGAAGAGAGCGTGGAATTCGAATACAACTCCGGACGTACCGCCTGGAGAGCCGTGTTCACGACCACGGAAGCGAACACTGTCCTGCAGCTCGACGAATGGGGCACCCTGTACGACAGGGAAACGACCAACGACAATCCCGTCCAGTCGGAATTCACACTTGTCGCCTCCCCGGATAACACGCTGTCCATAGGTGAGGCCGGTACCGCTACAGGAATCACGGTCGCCGAGGCCGGAACACATACTCTCATCCTCTACCTTGCGGACATGAAATGGGAACTTCTTGACGGCGACCAGGACATAACCATGGACTGGCCTGAAGATGAAGGCTGGGTCGCACCTTCGACGGAGAATGTCCATATATACAGCCTTAACGAAGATGAAACGCCATCCGCGTCGGCCGGAATCCTCAGGAAAACGGCCGACAATATATATTCAGGGTTCTTCAACTTCACTTCCGGCTATACATTCAAACTCGGGGACAATGAGACACCTGCCTCTGCAACACACGTCTACGGATCGGCCCCGGTCGCAAACAGTGAGGAAGCCAACTACAGGCTCTACAGCGGGGAGGACATGTACCCGATCAGCTATCTCGGCAGCGCAGGCCTGACGTATGTCTCCGCTGATTTCGGGCAAAGGAGCTGGAGCTGCGAGACCGTGACCGATGTCACTGTGGATTTCAACGACGGCGATGACCTCTCCATGAACGTGAACGCAGGCACCTGCACCGCAGAAGCGGAAATAGCATCCTGGGGTTCAGGGATAAGGTTCACGGTCAACGGCGGTAGGCTCAGCTACACGGATACTGAAGCCGACGGGGCACTCTCCGGCGGGGAGACGTATTTCACTCCGGCCGTAACAGCGGAAAGCGGACACAGGTACCGCATCACCCTCAACCTGCCGGAAATGACCTACACCGTAGAGGACATTACCGGTGCAGAAGAACCTGATTATCCGGAGAGGCTCTATGTCTTCTACACATGGAACAGCGGATGGCCTTTGGACAACGTCACAGAAGACGCTGCCATACTCGTCCCTGAAGGTACTGCCGGAACATATACAGGGTATTTCTCTTCAGGAACGACATGGAACTTTATATTCTGCGACAGCAGCCTTGCCGGAATATCCGTCGGTGAAATTGGTACGGAAACCAGATACGGGACATCGGACAATACCCATTTGCTGAAAAAAACCGCTGCGAACAGCGATGACGGCATAGGTGCCTTCTGGATAAACGGGGATCCCGGCTTAGGGCTGTACATATTCAACGTCGACCTTACTGACAACACATTCGAAAGTGAATACCTCGGAAGCAACATCTATGTTTCCGTATCCGGTACTGAAACCGCCATGGCATTCAATTCCAGCACCTTGAATTGGGAGGCAACAATCAGCGCCACGGCCGGAAGCACTCTCACGTTCAGACTCGGCGGCCAGGGCGGCCCGGTCTATGGCGGAGCTGACGGAATCCTCGCCCCGAGCACCGGCAGCAATGCTGTCACGGTAACGGAAGCCGGACAATACGTAGTCACCGTGGATCTGCGGGACTTCAGTTCACTCAAATACAACTTGACAAAACAGAATTAAGCAAACCATGAAAACCAATCCTAATATCATGATAGCACCATTGATTGCCGCAGCACTCCTCTGGACAGGATGCAGCGAAGTGAACCCGGTCTACACCCCCGCAACCGGCAGTGAAGAAGACGGGACAGTTACGGGCTTTGCCCTCGGGGCGGACATAAGCAGCGTGACCGAATATGAGAACAACGGGGAGACCTTCTACAATGCCGAAGGGAACGCCCGCGAATGCACGGCCCTGATGAAGGAGATAGGGATGAATTCCATACGCCTGCGGGTCTGGGTGAACCCGGAAAACGGATGGTGCAACAAGAGCGACGTCCTCGTGAAAGCCCTCCGCGCACAGAAGCTCGGGATGAGGCTTATGATAGATTTCCACTACAGCGACACCTGGGCCGACCCGGGCAGGCAGCTGGTCCCTGCGGCATGGATGGAATACAATACGGAAGAAATTGCAGATGCTGTGGCCGACCATACCACCGAAGTGCTTACCCTGCTGAAAGACAACGGCGTGGATGTGGAATGGGTACAGGTAGGCAACGAAGTCACCCCGGGAATGATATTCCATACGGACGTGGCAGTCAATGACGAAGGAGGTACCTACGGCATCGGCGACCATGAATACGGCGGAAGCCTTTCTACCCATCCGGAGAATTTCGCGAAGTTCATCGATGCCGGCTACGGTGCCGTGAAAGAGGTGTATCCCGATGCGAAAGTCATAGTCCACGTGGACAGGGGGCAGCTGCGCAGTGTTGCCGAAAACGTGTTCGATGTCCTGGAAGCCAACAATGCCAGGTACGACATAATCGGGCTCTCCCTCTATCCGTACGATGACGAAGCCTCCGACTGGGCCACTCTTTTAGACCGGAATGTCGCCGACTGCATAGACAATATTTCCTATCTTTACAGGAAATACGGGCATGAGGTGATGATTGTCGAGACAGGGATGCCGTACAACATGCCTGATGAGACATACAGCATGCTGACCAAGCTCATATCCGGCTCGAAGGCCACAGAACACTGCTGCGGGGTCTTCTACTGGGAACCTGAAGCGCCTGCAAGCAGCGGGTACTCCCTCGGGGCATTCGACAACAGCCGGCCGACGCACGCCCTCGACGCATTCACTGAAGCCGCGGAAGAAAACTTGGCAGAATAATAGGCTGTCCCGCCAGGGCAGTTTCCAAAATCCTGGAAAACATGAATCTGATCAAAGCAATAGCTGCAACGGTGGCTACAATACTGTCAGCCATATACTTGCCGGAATCTGTCGCGCAGCAGCGCGGCAGCCGGCTTCTCACAGACTGGGAATTCCGCAAGGACCACGCATATACCTCCGTGGACGGCTGGGAAAAGGTGCGTGTCCCGCACGACTGGGCCATCTACGGGCCGTTCGACCGCTCCAACGACCTCCAGGAGGTCGCCGTGGTACAGAACGGGGAGAACGTGGCATCCGTGAAGACCGGACGTTCAGGCGGCCTGCCGTATATGGGCAAAGGCTGCTACAGATGCACCGTGGAGATCCCGTCCGGAGAGGACGGCAGCAGGTACATCCTGCTTTTCGACGGGGCCATGAGCGAGGCCCGCGTATTTGTAAACGGGACTGCGGTATGCGAATGGCCATACGGATACAATTCCTTCCACTGCGACATTACGGATGCCGTAAGGCCGGGCAGCAATGAGATAGCGGTCACCCTCGAGAACCGTCCGCAGTCGTCCCGCTGGTATCCAGGGGCAGGGCTTTACCGGAAAGTGCGCCTGCTGACCGTGCCTGCAGTCCACGTCCCTGTATGGGGAACCTTCATCACCACCCCGTATGCAGGTAAGGACTATGCCTGCGTCAGCGTGAAGACCGAGATAGACGGTATGGCTGAAGGAGAGGCGGTCACGGTCAGGACAACTGTCTACGATGCTTCCGGACGGCAGGTTGCCGCCGCCACCGATACCAGGCACCATACAGGGGACATGCCTTTCGAGCAGCTCCTTCAGGTGGAGCATCCGGACCTCTGGTCCCCGGAAAACCCTGCCCTGTACACTGCCCATACCGAGGTTTTCACCGGTGGCAGCATAGTTACCGACTGGTCGGGAAGACACAGGATCACGGTCACTGACGGGAACGAGCTGCAGGATGCCGTGGACACGAGGTTCGGGATAAGGAGCATTGAAGTCCGTCCCGGGAAAGGCTTCCTGCTGAACGGGGAGCTCCGCAAATTCAAGGGAGTGTGCCTGCATCACGATCTGGGACCTCTCGGGGCTGCGGTGAACAGCTCGGCCATAAGGCACCAGCTCACCATGCTCAAGGATATGGGCTGCGATGCAGTACGTACCTCGCACAACATGCCTGCCGAAGAACTTGTGGAGCTCTGCGACGAGATGGGCTTCATGCTCATGGTGGAGAGTTTCGACGAATGGGACGTGGCCAAGTGCGAGAACGGGTACCACCGGTTTTTCACGGAATGGGCAGAGAAAGACATGGTGAACATGATCCGGCACTTCCGCAACAACCCGTCCGTGGTGATGTGGAGCATAGGGAACGAGGTTCCTTCGCAATGGACAGAGGACGGATGGAAGACTGCCGGCTTCCTGCAGGATATCTGCCACAGAGAGGACCCGACAAGGCCTGTGACCTGCGGCATGGACCAGTTCGATGCTGTGCTCGGCAACGGCTTTGCAGCCCGCCTGGACATTGCCGGCTTCAACTACAAGGTCGGAAGATACCCGGAGGCCTATTCCCTGCTCCCGCAAGGGCTCATACTCGGGGCCGAGACAGCCTCCACAGTAAGTTCCCGCGGCTGCTACCATTTCCCGGTGACAGTCGGGCACACGCAGATACATCCCGACCACCAGTCCTCCTCATACGACGTGGAGTTCTGTTCCTGGTCCAACATACCTGACGACGACCTCGCCGCAGACGAGGAGCTGGAGTGGTGCATGGGGCAGTTCGTGTGGACAGGCTTCGACTATCTCGGGGAACCGTCCCCGTACGACACGGACGCCTGGCCGAACCATTCTTCCATGTTCGGGGCCATAGACCTCGCCTCCATACCCAAGGACAGGTTCTGGCTGTACAGGAGTGTCTGGAACACCTCCTCCCCTACCCTCCATATCCTCCCGCACTGGAACTGGGAAGGGCGTGAAGGAGAGAATACCCCTGTATTCGTATATACATCCTATCCGGAGGCCGAACTCTTCCTGAACGGCAAAAGCCTCGGACGGAGAAAGAAAAGCGCAGGAGCCTGCGGAGCAAGGTCCGGCGGGGAAGGAGGGGAGAACGCTGCCAGGGTCATGGAACGGTTCAGGCTCATGTGGAACGATGTAAGCTATGAGCCAGGCGAGCTCAAGGTCGTGGCATACGACAGTGAAGGCAAGGCCGCGGCGGAGAAGACAGTCCGCACAGCAGGGAAGGCCCGTTCGCTAAAGATTGAGGCGGACAGGTGGAACAGCCCCGGGGACGGCGAGGGGGAATGCGGCGAGGAGCTGCTTTACCTGAATGTCAGCGTCACCGACAAAGACGGGAACCCGGTCCCTGTGGACAGCCGCACTGTCGATATAAAGGTGGAGGGGCCGGGCAGGTTCATAGCTGTAGCGAACGGGGACCCGACCTCCCTGGAGTCCTTCCAGGAACCGTCCATGCACCTTTTCAACGGGCAGCTTACCGTCATAGTCACACGCGGGGCGGAAGTCACCGTATCGGCGGAAGGACTCAGGCCGGCACGGTTCCGGGACAGGCTCTGACGGGACACTGAAGATATCCGGAAGAGGAGCCGCAGTTAACGACAAAAAGAGAGAGGGCGGGTCAAAAGTCAGACCCGCCCTCTCTCTTTTTGTCGTAGTATGATATCCGCTTATTCTTCAGCAACTACCTCGAACTTGAAAGTGCCCTTGATGTCCTTGTAGCACTTCACGGAAGCCTCGTACACTCCGGTTTCCTTTACAGAATCCGAAAGGATGGTGATATCCTTCTTGTCGAGTTCCACACCGGCTGCCGCAAGAGCCTCGGCAATCTGTATTGTAGTGACAGAACCGTAGATCTTGCCGCTCTCGCTTACCTTCGCGCTCACCTTCACGGTCATCTCCGCGAGCTTTGCTGCAAGAGCTTCGGCATCGGCACGGAGCTTGGCCTCCTTGTGGGCACGCTGACGTATGTTCTCGGCATGTACCTTCTTTGCAGACGGAGTTGCGAGAATGGCGAATCCCTGAGGGATGAGATAGTTCACGGCGTATCCCGTCTTCACTTTGACGATATCGTCAGCATGGCCGAGGTTGGCCACGTCTTTCTTCAGTATAATCTCCATAATCTTTCCTCCGGCTTATTTCAAAAGATCTGTAACGTATGGAAGAAGTGCAAGATGCCTTGCCCTCTTGACGGCCTGGGCCACCTTCCTCTGGAATTTCAGGGAAGTTCCGGTGATGCGGCGAGGAAGGATCTTCCCCTGCTCGTTGAGGAACTTCTTGAGGAACTCGGCGTCCTTGTAGTCGACATATTTGATGCCCGCTTTCTTGAAACGGCAGTATTTCTTTCTCTTTACCTCTACTGTAGGAGGGTTGAGATAACGTATTTCGCTGTTCTGTGCCATGATTGTTCCTCCTTATTTTGCCTGTTTGTTAGCCCTTCTCTTCTCTGCGTATGCCACCGCATGCTTGTCCATGGCGAAAGTCAGGAACCTGATGATTCTCTCGTCACGGCGGTACTGTGTCTCGAGAGAAGCGATCAGCTGGGTGTCAGCCTTGAATTCGATGAGATAATAAAAGCCTGAAGTCTTCTTCTGGATAGGGTAGGCAAGCTGCTTGAGTCCCCAATCCTCTTCGTACACGATTTCGCCTCCGTTGTCCTTGATGAAACCAGTGTACTTGGCAACCGCTTCCTTCATCTGTGCCTCAGACAAAACGGGAGTTGCAATGAAAACGGTCTCGTACTGTTTGATCATTTTGTTTATAATTAATTGTTAGTAAATAAAATGCCCATCCGGGAAGGTAATTTTTCCACGAATGGGCTGCAAAGATATGGATAAATTTCCGTAAAATCAAATATTATTTTTCCTGAATGTTCTCGAGGACTGCCTTCAGGAAATTCCAGCACTTCTCCACCGAAGGGATGTTCACCCTCTCGTCCGGGGAGTGCGGGCTCATGATAGTCGGGCCGCATGAAACCTTGTCCAGGCGAGGGTATGCCCCGCTGAGTATCCCGCATTCGAGGCCGGCGTGGATGGCCATCACCGCAGGCTCCTTTCCGTACAGCTCCGCGTACACGGTCTTCATTGTGTGCAGTATAGTAGAAGAACTGTCCGGTGCCCATCCCGGGTATCCGCCCTCGAAGGCCACCGTACCTCCGGCAAGTTCCACGACAGCCCTCATACGCTCCGCAAGCAGCTCCTTGGCAGACTCCACCGAGCTGCGCATCAGGGTCTTGATGACGAACTTCCCGTTCTCTGTCCTGACGATGGCGGTGTTGTTGGAGGTCTCCACAAGCCCCGGCATCTGGTTGCTCATTCTCTCCACACCTTCAGGGCAGGCGAGCAGGGCCTGAATGCACCTTATAGCGTCCCCGTCCTCAATGGCGGTATCTGTCCGGGAATCGGAGCGCAACCCGACATAGATGTTCGGATCAGTCGCCCGGTATTCATTGAGAAGGGCTACATGGACCTCATGCAGATACTGGTCCACCTCACCGACCCTGTCCTCCTGAATCCGGATGACTGCCCAGGCCTCACGAGGTATGGCGTTTCTCATGTTTCCGCCTTCCACAGACACGAGCTTCACCCCGAAATCCCTCAGGAGCGGCAGCAGCAGGCGGGCAAGCACCTTGTTGGCGTTGGCCCTTCCGAGTATGATGTCCATCCCGGAATGTCCGCCCTGGCAGCCTGCCACCGAGAGCCTGTGCGTACAGTATTTTCCTTCCGGCAGCCCGACAGTCCTGTACGGTATCGAGGCAGTGGCGTCCAGGCCGCCTGCACATCCGATATACAGCTCGCCTTCCGTCTCCGAATCGAGGTTTATCAGGATATCACCCTTGAGGATGCCCGGTTTAAGAGCCCTCGCCCCTGTCATTCCGGTCTCCTCGTCGACAGTCACGAGCACCTCCACCGGGCCGTGCTTCAGGTCATCCGACTGCAGGACGGAAAGCGCCATTGCCACTCCTATGCCGTTGTCCGCCCCGAGTGTCGTGCCGTTGGCTTTCACCCATTCCCCGTCTATCCTGGTCTCTATCGGATCTTTCTCGAAATCGTGGACCGTGTCTGCGTTTTTCTGGGGCACCATGTCGATATGCCCCTGAAGGATAACCCCTTTCCGGTTTTCCATTCCCGGAGTGGCAGGCTTCCTTATTATTATATTGCCTACCTCATCCCTTATGGTCTCGAGCCCGAGGGACTTTCCGAAATTGTACAGATACTCCACAGCCTTCCCTTCTTTTTTCGAAGGGCGCGGAATCCTTGTAAGAGAGTAGAAATTGTTCCAGACTATCCCTGGATTCAAATCTTTGATTGTCATATAGCGAATATTAAAATTGATTGTTTCCGGATCAGTCCTTCAGGTCAAGGTCCAGGGGCAGGGAGGTTTCTTCCCCGAGCTGGTACACCGGGACCCTCCCCTGCATTATCACATCCATTCCGTCAGCCAGCTTGACCTTGCAGACGGCCGGGATGCGGCAGTACACTACAGGGACCTTGGACTTCTTCACTTTCCGGCCGTCCGTCTGCGGCGCAGCAGCATCCTCCGGGACTATCTCCAGCACCACCGGCTTCCCGGAGAGGTTGTCGGCCGGGAGCAGCCCGGCGGTATCCGAGATGCGGAAGGCTATGTAAACCTGGTTCTCCCTGTCCCGTTCCGGCACAAGGTCGAAGGTCAGCTTCTGTGTCCCGTATTCTGAATATCCGGTGAAGAGGGTCAGGTACTCCTGCTCGAGCCTCGTTATCTCCTGTATGGCAGCACCCATGGCCTCCCCGCTGTACGTGGCGTCAGTATCCCCGGTTATGATGGCCAGGCGCTGCTCCCTCAGGGAGAAAATCATCCCTGCCATCTCCGCGGCGCGAGCCTCCTCGGATTTCTCCACCACCATGTCCTGCCGTACGGCCACCTTCCCGTAAGAAGCATCGTAGCGGACACTGCGGTACAGGGTCGTGGCCTCCGTGGTGAGGTTTGCAGTCAGGGCCTTGTCAGCATAGTCTCCCTGGGCCACGACCGGGAACCTCCACTCCTGCGTCCTGTCCGGGAGAGACTCGGCGGACGATACGAGACCGGTAGCGGAAAGCTTCAGGAAAGCCGTGGAAGCCCTTTCACCGTGCAGGTCGAGAAGGTATCGGCAGGAACGGTCCGCCTCCACGCAAGGGGTCATGCTCACCTTGGAAAGGGTGTAGGTCACCGCATCCTTCTGGCGGACGTCTATCCCGAGGTATTTCGAGGCATATCTGGCGTACGGGCCGGCATAGAAGTGCTCGCAGACGGCTTCCGCCTCGAACACCAGGGTGGTGGACGGGAGCGAGTATGTCACGGTTCCCTCCGGGCCGGACCCGGCATATTCCTGTACATTACCGGCCTGGCCTGCGGACAGCGGCAGGGCGGCCAGCGACAGAAGTGTCATCAAAAAAGTTTTCATGATATGGTCATTTAATAAAGTTAAGGGTTCATCTTTTCCACCTCTTGTGGCTCCACAGCCAGTTGTATGGCGTCTCCCGGATGTCCGCCTCGAGCAGGTCGAGATACTTCCGCATGATATCCTCCGGGGACAGCGCCGAGGCATCCTGGCATATCGGGACGAAGGTCATCTCGTAGCGGCCCCTCTCCAGCTGCCTCATCCTCAGGTACAGGACGCTCATCCCGAGCTTATGGGCGAGGCCCGCGCTCCCGAGCATCACCTTGGTGGGCTGGTTCAGGAAAAGCCCGGCGTCGTGGGACACCGCATAGGGGTACTGGTCCGTGGGATAGATATAGATATTCTTCACGTCCCGGTGCCTTATTGCATAGCGGAGTATGTTCTTGCTCTCTATCTGCCCGTCGAACCCTTTCACCGGATAGGAGCGGTTCCGGACGAAGACCTCGTTCCAGAAACGGTTGTGGAGTTCCTTGTACACCACCTTGACATTGCTGTCTGGGCACGGGTAGTCGACCCCGGGGTCGTAGTTGTAGCACCATATTCCCCCGAGGAGCTCCCAGTTTCCGCAGTGCGAGAACAGGACTGTGACGCTCGGGGAATTCTCGTATGCGTCGCGAAGGACCTCGAGGTTGGTGTACCTGCATATTCCGGAGGCATGTATCCTCTCCGCGTCCGAGCCGCTGAACCATACCGTTTCCGCGAAAATCTCCCCGAGATGCCGGTAGAAAGCCGAGGCTATGGACTTTATCTCCGGGTATTTCTTTTCAGGGAAGGAACGGGAGATATTGGTGATGACGACGTTCTGCCTGTAGTGCATGATGTTCTTCATGAACCACGAGACAATGTCCCCCCAGAAATAATGGAACCCCAGGGGCAATCCCGAGAACAGCCTCATCACTGCCAGCACCATCCTTATCCTGAATTCGAAAAACCTTTTCTTCATATCCACCACAATTCAGCAATTTGACAAACTTACATATAAATTCTCGATTTCCATACCTGCCGGACAAAAAGAAACATGATTATCTGCAAAAAAAGAATGTCAATCGAGGAAATATGCATGGAAGCCGCGTGCAGAGCAAATTAATTTTAGTACCTTTGTCAGCCGATGTCCGCATCACTGCAGAAAGGAAATAATCAAAAACCACAAGAATATGTTTAAAGGTCAACCAAAAGGTTTGTTCGCCCTCGCCCTCGCCAACACAGGCGAGCGTTTCGGCTACTACACGATGTTAGCGATATTCATGCTCTTCCTACAGGCCAAATTCGGATTCAATGCGGCCGTGGCAGGGCAGATTTACGCCATTTTCCTCGCAGGGGTCTATTTCATGCCGCTTCTGGGCGGATGGCTCGCTGACAAGATAGGCTTCGGGAAATGCGTGACAACCGGTATCGCGGTAATGTTCCTCGGCTACCTGTGCCTCGCAATCCCTACAGAGGCCGACACCCTCGGCAAGATAATGATGTTCGGGGCCCTCACCCTCATCGCCGTGGGCACGGGGCTCTTCAAGGGGAACCTGCAGGTGATGGTCGGCAACCTCTATGACGACCCGAGATATTCCTCGAAAAGGGATGCCGCCTTCAGCCTGTTCTACATGGCCATCAACATCGGCGCCATGTTCGCTCCCGGAATGGCGAAATATGTGACGAACTTCTTCCTCGCGAAAGACGGGCTCTGGTATGACGCCAACATACCTTCCCTCGCCCACCAGTTCCTCGACGGGACAATCAACGCCGAGAACACTGCGAAGCTCGCCGACATCGCCTCCTCCATGAACGGCATGTCCGACCTCGGCGCATTCAGCCAGCTCTATATCGACAAGCTCTCCACCGCCTACAGCTACGGATTCGGCGTAGCCTGCATATCCCTCATAATCTCGGTCCTCATCTATTTCAGCTGCCGGTCATGGTTCAGGCATGCAGATGTAAATGCAAAGCAGGCCGAGGCCGCCAACATCAGCGAACCGGAACTCACCCCGGCCCAGACAAAGAGCCGCATCACGGCCCTGCTTCTCGTTTTCGCGGTTGTGATATTCTTCTGGATGGCCTTCCATCAGAACGGGGCCACCATGACAATCTTCGCAAGGGACTATACCCAGCCGTCAGCAGAAGGCCTTACAAGGATAGGGTTCAATATCTGGAGCCTCTTCCTCATCGCCGTGTCCATCTACACCCTGTTCAGCGTGTTCCAGTCCGAGACCAGGAAAGGGAAGATAATCTCTGCCGCCGCGACGCTCGCACTCTGGGGAGGGGCATACGCCATCTACTCGTCAATGGAGCCTGTCATCGGCATTCAGCCGTCAGACTTCCAGCAGTTCAACCCGTTCTTCGTGGTGGCACTCACGCCGGTGTCGCTCGCTATCTTCGGGGCCCTTGCCAAGAAAGGGAAGGAGCCTTCCGCTCCGCGCAAGATAGGACTGGGGATGCTCGTGGCCGCAATAGGGTTCTTCATCATGACCATGGGCTCGCTCGGGCTTGCCTCGCCAAAGGAGCTCGGCGGGACAGTAAGCGATGTGCTCGTGTCTCCGAACTGGCTTATATCCACCTATCTCGTGCTCACCTTTGCCGAGCTGCTGCTCTCCCCTATGGGTATCTCGTTCGTGTCCAAGGTAGCCCCTCCTAAGTACAAGGGAATGATGATGGGCTGCTGGTTCGCCGCCACGGCCGTGGGCAACTACCTCGTGTCTGTACCTGCCCTCCTGTGGGACAAGGTTCCGCTCTGGGGAGTATGGACGCTGCTTATCGCCCTGTGCCTGATTTCTGCACTGTTCATCTTCTCTATAATGAAGAAGCTGGAGAGCGCGACGAACTAGACGGACAGAGCCGATACTGAAGAGAGGACGGGTCAAAAGTCAGACTCGTCCTCTCTTTTATATCCCAAGTTCCCTCCCCTTTTATATATAGTAGTCGCAGTTATACTTGTTCAGGATATCCATCTGCGTGTAATTGTCCTTCTTCTGCGGGACCGTATGAAGGATGAGATAGTCGGTGATGGCGGTTATGGCCGACGCCGCCTGCCTGTCGGAGTGCTGGGCGATCAGAGCCTGCACATATCCGTCCCTCAGGGCCGCGAGATTCCTGTCCAGGACATCGAAACCGACGACGCGGCAAGTCCTTATCCCCCTGTCCCGTAGATAGTCCGCGACAAAATGCACCCTGGAGTTGCACATCACGATATATTTCACCGGGTCCGGGTCCGCCGCGAACATCTCGTCCAGTTTCCGGTAACGCTCCTCCCTGTCCTTGGGATCGATGAAGGTGTTCTCGATACGGCAGTCCGGATAATGCTCCGAGATATAGTCGATAAGGCCGGTCCTCCTGGTCACGGTCGGGTCCGACAGCCCCCTCTTGTCCCGGGCTATCCTTATGATATGGACCTTGCGCACCTCCCGTTCGTCGGTGAGGATGTCGGCGCAGAGGTACCCGCTCTGGTACATCGGCATACCGTAGTAGGCGAGATAGCCGTCCTCCTCGAGCTTTGAGTCAATGTAGACATAGGGCACATGCCTTTCCGAGAGTTCCTTGGCAAATTTCAGGGTCTCGTTGCGGAACATCGGGGCAATCACCACCCCGGACGGGTCCGAGGCCAGGACCTTGGCACAGGCGCTCTGGAAGGAATCGAGGTCGTACTGGTCGTACATCACCGCGTTAATGCTGATGCCGAACCTCCCGGCATATTCACGGCCCTGGTCAATCCCCTTTTCGGTGAGCTCCCAGAACTCTCCACCGTTGAATTCAGGTATTATACAGGAAATGGTATAGTTCTTCCTCGAGGCAAGGATGGAAGCATAGAAATTCGGCCTATAGCCCAGGTCCTCGATGACCTTCAGAATCTTCTCCCTGCTTTTCACAGAGACTTCCCCGCGGTTGTGAAGCACCCTGTCGACAGTGCCTTTAGAGACACCGGCGGCCCTTGCCACGTCGTTGATGGTTATTTTGTTACCTTCGTTCATCTGCAGTAAACCAATGCCCGGCGAAACTGATACAGCACCTCGGCGGGATTCACCGGCCCCCGCCCGGGATGGTCCGAAAAACCAGCGTCTGCAAAGCCTTGACTGATTTTGTTGCCAAATATACAATATTTTTCCGTTACCGAGCACGGGAATAAAAATAATTTTGTACCTTTGCAGCTATTGACGCTAAAACGACTGATTTGGACAAATCAACATCAAAATTATATTAAAATGCCAAAAGTTATCACATTCGGAGAGATAATGCTCAGGCTCTCGACCCCGGGCTACCTGAGATTCTCCCAGAGCAAAGAATTTGCAGCCACTTTCGGTGGCGGAGAAGCCAATGTGGCGGTTTCACTTGCCAACTACGGCATAGAGACGGAATTCGTGACCCGTTTCCCGAAGAACGACATTGCAGCAAGCTGCATCAGGGACCTGCACAGCTACGGCGTAGGCACAAGGCACTGCGTCTTCGGCGGTGACAG
>JADIMQ010000096.1 GCA_017694655.1 Candidatus Cryptobacteroides merdigallinarum | reverse complement strand
GATAGCGTACATACTGGAGAGAGGATGTCCTCCGGAGAAGGTGCTTGCGCTTACTTTCACAAAGAAGGCTGCCAGCGAGATGAAGGAAAGGATAGCGTCGATGGTAGGGGAGAGGGCTGCGCGCAGGCTGTATATGGGGACTTTCCATTCGGTATTCATAAGGTTCCTGAGGGAGTATGCCGAATCCATCGGCTACGGGAAGGATTTCACCATATATGACACGGGGGATTCGGTGAGCGCGATAAAGACCTGCCTGAAAGAACTCCAGCTGGATGAGAAGGTCTACAAGCCCAAGGATGTCCTGGGCCGGATCTCGATGGCCAAGAACAACCTCACCACTGCCGAGGGCTATGCCAGGAATGCACAGGCCATACAGAACGATACCGCCGCCAGGAAACCCCGGATATTCGAGATATACAGGCTGTACGCAAAGAAGTGCAGGCAGTCGAACGTGATGGATTTCGACGATATTCTCCTGAATATGAACATCCTGTTGAGGGACAATCCCGAAGCCTGCGAAGCCATTTCTTCACGTTTCCTTTACATAATGGTGGACGAGTACCAGGATACGAATATCTCCCAGTATCTGATACTCAAGAAATTGAGTGCCTTGCACCACAATCTTTGCGTCGTGGGCGACGACTCCCAGTCCATCTATGCCTTCCGTGGAGCCAAGATAGAGAACATACTGAATTTCAAGAAGGACTATCCGGAATGCAACCTGTTCCGACTGGAACGGAACTACAGGTCGACGAAGACTATTGTGGAGGCGGCCAACTCCCTTATAGCCAGGAATTCGGCGAGAATCCCGAAAAAGTGCTGGTCCAACGGCGACACAGGGGAAAGGATAAAGCTGGTGAACGCATATACCGAGCAGGAGGAGGCGGTGCTCATATCAGGTGAGATACTGTCGAAGATCCGTTCCGGGGCGGCCGCCTACCGGGATTTCGCGATACTGTACAGGACCAATTCCCAGTCGAGGGCCCTGGAGGAGGCGCTCCGGAGAAGGAACCTGCCCTACAGGATATATTCCGGGAATTCATTTTTCGACCGGGCCGAAGTCAAGGATGTCATGGCATATTTCAAGCTGGTGTCCAACATAGCCGATGACGAGTCTTTCAAAAGGGTCGTCAACAAGCCTCTGCGCGGCATTGGGGATACGTCCGTGGCCGCCCTTTCCGCCGCAGCCGTGGACAAGGGGTTGCCCTTGTTCCGGACGGCCTACGAGGAGGATCTCGTGAACTACGGCCTGAAGCCGGCGGCCGTCAGCAAGATAAGGACTTTCTGCGACATGGTGGCCGGATTCGGCTCGAGGATAGCGAAGGAGGAGGCCGGGGACCTTGCGGTGGCCATCGCGGTGGAGTCCGGCATCCTCGGGATGTACAAGGAGGACAACAGTGTCGAGGGGCAGGCCAGGTCTGCCAATGTCGAGGAGCTGCTCAACAGTGTGAAGACTTTCGTGGAGGAGCGCAAGAACGAGTATTTCGAGGAGATGCTCGCTGACTCCGACGAGGATATGGAGATAAGTTCGGCCGACCTCCCGGTGGTGACACTCGGGGATTTCCTGGAGAATGTCTCGCTGCTCAGCGCGGTGGATGTGGAGGACGAGGAGGATTCGGACAACAAGATAACCCTGATGACTGTCCACTCCTCAAAGGGCCTTGAGTTCCCGTATGTCTTTGTGGCCGGCCTCGAGGAGAATCTCTTCCCTTCAGGGGGCTTCCTTGCCTCGGAAAGCGACATTGAGGAGGAGAGGCGCCTGTTCTATGTGGCCATGACCCGTGCAAAGACGGCCCTGTGGCTGACTTTTGCTACCACGAGGATGCGCAACGGAAAGCACGAGTCCAACTATCCGAGCCGCTTCATCCGGGAGATTGACCCGCAGTATATCCTGAACCCGCTCCTTCCCGGGGACGGGGAGTCTCTTTCCGGGGGCAAAGGTGTCCCTGCGCAGTATTCCACGGGACGCGGAGGATATGCTTCCGGAGCCCGCCAGTGGCGTGGCGATGGAGAGGACTATGCGGGGCAGCAGGTGCGCCATTCCGGGGTGACTCCGTTCCGCAAGCCTGCCCAGGTGGTGAGGCCGGGTGCCGACAGCGGCGATTTCGTCGCCTCACCCGTAAATCAGCTTGCGGCAGGGCAGAGGGTGGAGCACAACAGGTTCGGCCTGGGAGTCATAAAGGAGATTTCCGGAGACGCCGCAGGGAAGAAGGCGAGGATTGCATTCGACATGTACGGAGAAAAAATCCTCATGCTCAATTATGCAAAAATTCGTATTGTAAGTGTTGGCGATTAATAAAATTTTCTATAGATTTGCACCGAAGTTTTTCATAGTTTAAGTTTAGGTTAAGTAGCGGGGCGGTCACAGGAATGTGATTGCCTCGTGAATTTTTTACCTCGACCCGAAATAGATGAACACCATCCCTATGAGGATAAGGGCGAGGTCCAGGGCCTTGGCTTTCAAGTTCCTTTCGTGGAATATGAGGACTCCGCAGATGAAGGAGACGAGCACCGAGCCCCTCCTTACCAGTGAAACTACGGAAATCATCGAGTCCGGCTGGTTCAGGGCGGTGAGGTATGAGAAGTCTGCGGCAGATATGAAGACAGAAATGAGCGGGATGGCCCAGCTCCAGCGGAACGGGGTGGTATGCTTCCGGTTCGGGTACCACAGGATGGCTACGATTACGGCCATCAGTATCATCTGGTAGAAATTGTACCAGCCCTGGACGAACATTGGGCTGAGTTCCTTCATTATGTATTTGTCGTAGAGCCCGCTGACTGCCCCTACTACTGCGGCTATGGCCACGAAAAGTATCCACCTGTTGTGCGTGAAGTCGACGGATTCCTTCTTGCTGGAACGGCTGAGCATGAACAGTGAGATTACGGAGAAGACCACACCTGTCCACTGGCACCAGTTGAGCCTTTCCCCGAAGATGAGCATCGCTCCCACAAGGACCATCACCGGCCGGGTGGCGTTTATTGGACCTACTATCGTGATAGGGAGATGCTTCAGCCCGAAATACCCGAAAATCCAGGAAGTGAGGACTATGACGGACTTTATCATTACCGCTGCATGGGCGTGGAGCATGGTGCCCCCTCCGCTTCCGCCTATGTATGGCGAGGCGTCGAGCATCGTCCCCGTGAACCATCCCTGTCCGGACAGGCTGTCGATGATGAAAGGGGAGAAGATGAGTGTAGAGAAAACGGTATTCAAAAGCAGCACCGGAAGGACAGCGTTGTCTTTCAGTGCTGCTTTCTTTGATGTGTCGTAAAGTCCCAGCAGGGAGGCCGACACGAATGCCAGCATCAGCCACATGGCCTTCCCTGTCAGTGGTTGCAGCCGCAGCTTCCGTCATGCCCGCTGCCGCAGCAGTCTCCGTCGCCGCATCCGCCGTCTCCGCAACATCCCCCGTCACCGCAGCTGCCGTCGCCGCATCCTCCCTCGTGGCCTCCTCCGCAGTGGCACTGGTGTACGCGCTCACCATGAAGCCCTTCCTTCAGCTCTTTTTCGGTGGCCTCGCGGACAGACACGATTTCCCCCGAGAAATTCAGGGTCTTGCCGGCCATAGGGGAGTTGAGGTCCATCTTCACGAATTTCTCACTGACTTCCAGCACCTTGCCTGGGACGATGCCTCCGCGGCTGTTCATCATCGGGATTGTAGTCCCCGGTACAAGCAGGTCTTCCTGTACCTTGCCGTTCACCTCGAATGCCTCCATAGGCAGGTCTATTATCCTGTCCGGGTCGACTTCGCCGTAGCCTTCGGCAGGCGTAAGCGTGAATTTGAATTTTCCTCCCGGCTCAAGCCCTTCCACGTTCTTCTCGAATTTTTCCAGCAGGGAACCGGTGCCGTGGATATAGCCCAGCGGGCTTTCCTTCGTGGTCTTGTCGGCGATCTCTCCGTCCACTTCAAGCTCATAGCAGAGCTCGACTACTTTGTTTGGTCCTATTTTCATATCCTGATACTGTTTTATGTCGGTCCGACGGGTCCATTGTTTCCCTTTCGTCACCACCCGGGAGTCCGGCGAACCGCCGTTGAAGATTATTCCGGAATCCCGTTGTATTGTCCTGGTATGCAACAGGACCGCAAAGATAGGATTTTTTTGTCAATATGGGGAAATATCCGGAAGATCATGCGCTGAAGTCCACATTGCTGAAGCACAGGCTGGGTATCTGCCACCTTGTGCAGGCCCTGGCGTCGTTCCCGGCGTAGGCAAGGTTGTTCCAGAGGCTTATCATGTTCCCGGTGATGACCATCTCCCGCACTGGATGGGTTATCTTCCCGTCCTTGAACGCGAAACCTTCTATCCCGTAGGAAAAATTCCCTGTGGTGGAGTTGCAGTTTCCCCCGTTGAAGCCGGTCACGTATATGCCTGAACCCGCGGCCTGGATTATCTTCCCTGCGTCGAATACCCCGTCGTCCGGCAGCCTGCCGTCCTTGGAATACGGGAGGAGTACCGGGCGGGATACCCCTTCCACGGTGGCTTCCATGCCTGTCTTTATGGCCATGTATGTATTGGTGAAGTAGGTCTTCACGGTGCCTTCCACGATGATGTCCATGTCCTTGGTGGCCACGCCCTCCGTGTCGAAGAGCCTTGCTCCTGGCTTTCCGCAGGTACGGGCCGCGTCGGTTATGGAGAGCCCTCCGCAGAATATCTTCTTCCCGAGGGAGTTTTTCAGGAAGGAGCTTTCCTGCTGTATGGAGGCCGTGTTGAGGGCGGAGAACAGCGGGGAGACCAGCCTGGAACTTACGCTCCTGTCCAAGACCATCGTGAAGGAGCCGCCTTCATGTCCCAGGGGCCTGATCTGCTTCACGGCCTTCCCGAGTGCAATCCTGGAGCATTGTCCCCTCTGGAGCCCGGAAAGGCAGGGCGAGGAGTCCCACCAGTAGCCTGAGTATTTCTTCCCGTCGGTGTCTTCTATGGTGATTTCTGAACAGATGGCGAACGAGGTTTCCGTATGCCTGCCCCGGAAGCCGGAGGAGTCCGCCAGGAAGTTGTCGTCCACTGAGTCCGAGTATTCGCATTCCTCGGAGATTATGCGGAGCCCGTCCGGAAGCCCGGCCCTGCCCCAGATACATTCTTCCGCGGCTATCCTTGACTTTTCGTCCGAGCCGAGGTCCCCGTACGCCTCGTCGTACAGTCCGAGCTCCTGTCCGGTGACTGCACCCTTTTCTGTCCTTTCCGGGTCCGGCAGCCTCCTGTGCCTGTCTTCCGCAAGCATCCTGACGGCCTCCACAGCCTGTGCGGTGAACTGCTCGAGGGAGGCTTCCTCGAGCATGTTAGTGGAGAAGGTGCCGTATCTGTTGTCAGCGAATATGTACAGGAATATGGACCTGTCTGCGGCATGGGTGACCTTGTCCAGCTCCCCGTTCAGCATCCCGAATGTGTCGAGGGTGCTTTTGCTCAGGGAGACCCTCACCTGTCCGGCCCCGTGCCGGAGGGCGGCGTCAATGCAGTACAGGGCAAGGTTCTTCTCGCTCTTTGAAATGAGCCCGGTAGTGTTTTTCTCTTTTTTCATCTTCTGCTATTCTCCTCCTACGGTAAGACTTCTGACGAGTACGGTGGGTATGCCGCACGATACCGGCACGCTCTGGTCCTTCCCGCATGTCCATCTCCCGTTGTCAATCTTCAGGTCGTTCCCGACCCCGGTGATGTCGGCAAGCGCCTGCGGCCCGTTACCTATTATGTTTATGTCCTTGACCGGGGCGGTAAGTCTCCCGTTCTCTATCAGGAAGCCGCTCTTGACATAGAAGGTGAAGTCCCCTTCGCCTATCTTTACCTGGCCGTTGGAGAATTCGTCCACGTATATCCCGCGCTTCACGGAGGCGATGAGAGATTCCCTGTCCGCCGCACCGCTTTCCATGTATGTGGCCCTCATCCTCGGTATGGGGTTGAAACGGAAGGACTCCCGGCGCCCGTTGCCGGTGGAGGGCACCCCGTACCAGCCTGCGCTTATCCTGTCGTGCAGGTAGGAGGTCAGTATCCCGTCCCGGACCATGTAGGTCTTCTGTCCGGGCACCCCTTCGTCGTCAAGATTGCAGGCACCCCTGTTGTGTCCAAGGGTGCCGTCGTCCACGATGTTTATGCCAGGGGCGCAGATACGCTTTCCCATCATGCCGGAAAACACTGACTGCCCTTTCCGGTTGAAGTCGGCCTCGAACGAGTGGCCCATGGCTTCGTGGAGCAGGATTCCGGAGGCTCCGGCACCCATGACCACAGGCATCCGGCCCCCTTTCGGGCGGATGGCCTGGAAACGCTCGTCTATCCCGGATACAACCTCTTCAGTCATCTCCATGAGCAGCTCATCCGTTATCATTTCCTGGCCGGACCTGAAGCTCCTTGAGGAGGTCTTGTTCTCGTTCTTCCCGTTTTCGGAAAAAATAACCGACGCCACTATGCTGCCCATGGGCCTGGAGTCGCAGGTGAGCTCCCCGCCGGAGTTGTACATCATTATCTCGCTTTCGGACCAGGAGAGCCTGGCAATGACCTTGGCTGTCCTTTTTTCCCGGGCATATATCATTGCCTCGAGCTTTTTCAGGACCTGTATGGAATCAGAGGACCTGCTGTCCATCCACCGGCATGATTCCGGGTAGAGGTCCGGCCTCACTGCTGCAGGATATCCTTTCCCGTATCCGCAGTTCTTCAGGGCCGTATTCGCCCGGGCTATCTGGGAGGCCGTCCGTGCTGCATGGAGCATGTCCGGCATCTCTGTGTTCTCGGAATATGCGTATCCTGTCCGGTCGCCCTTCAGGACGCGTATCCCTACCCCGTAGTCAATGTGGAACCCTCCAGAGGACACTTCGTTGTCCTTGAGCAGGAGGTCGCTGTATGTAGTATGTTCGAAATACAGGTCTGCGTAGTCCCCTCCCTGGGAAAGGGCTTCAGCTACAAGCTGCCCGAGCTGCGGGACAGTGACTCTGAACCTGTCGAGAAAAAATGATGTATCCATGTCTGTCAAGTCGTATGGGATGCCGGCCCCTATTCCATGACCGCCGATTCCTTGATCTTTTCGAAGGTCTGGTGGTCCTTCACTACCGTTGTCTCGTTCCTGGAACCTTCTGCTATGACCCTGAATGGGACTTCGGAATTGTCGGCAAGTATCCATCTGTCGCAGATGGGGGCATAGTCCCTGAAGAAATATCCCAGGCCCACCCTGTATCTTCTCCGTATGGTTTCCTCCGGGATGTTGTGACCTCCGGCTGCGACCCTCGCCTTCACCCTTGCCACGGCAAGGTCGGGGGAGTTGAGCCAGAAATACAGCAGGGTCACCGAGTAGCCTTCCGCCTGGGCCTCGGTAATCATTTTCAGGAGACTCCTTGTCGCGAGGGTGGTCTCGATGCTGAAGTCTTCCTTCCTGCGGAGCAGGTATCTGATGCGAAGGAGCATGAGCCTGCTTGCCTGTACCGATACGGAGCCAGGGTCGAACGGCGCAAGGCCTTTAGCGAATTCGTCGGAGTTCACGTACTGTCTGCACTCCAGCATTTCTGGCAGCAGGGTATAGGAGGCCGTTGTCTTTCCGGCCCCGTTGCATCCGGATATTATGAACAATGTAGGCATAAAAGTAACGATGAGGTTAGACAAATCTTTCAGTCGGAGGCTTCTGCTGCCTGCCTGTAGAGCCCGTATCCGAAGAGGGCGAAGTCCCCCTTGCACGGGTCGTCCGGGAAAATCTCCCTGAACGTGTCAGTTATCTCATGCACCGTGACTATGTCTTTCTGCTTCCTTGCCGTGAGGCCAAGGCTTGCCGCCATCTCGTACACGTGGACGTCCAGCGGTATCAGGAGACTTTTCCTGTCACTGTGTTTCCATACCCCGAGGTCCACTTTGCCGTCGTCCCTCACCATCCACCTGCGCATCATGTTGATTTTCTTGTCGGGTGCCTTCGGGTCTTCCTTCCGTCCGTAGACGAGGGTCCGTATCTGCGCGTTCGTCATCCCTTCGATGCTGTCCCTGCTTCCATAGATTTCTTTCAGTCTCCTGCAGATCCCGGCGAATTCACTCCATTTCACTGTCCTGTGGAGGCTTGTGTCCTCGTCCCTGTATTCCCCGTTCATGACGTAGTCGTAGGGTCTCCACTGCATCTCGTCCAGGGCGCGGTTGCAGTCCCTCACTATCATGGCCCTGCGTCCCCACGCGAGGTGGGCGGATATGAGCGCAGCTATCTCCACGTCTGCAAGCCTGTAGCCTTTGTCCAGCCCGGCTGCGAAGTGGGCTGGGAAAATTATCGGGTCTTCCTTGAAATAGACCGGGTCGTTGTATTTTTCAGCCCAGCTCATGAGCTGTTCCTTCATCCTTTCTTCCATATCCTGCAAATATACGCAGAAGCCGAGAGCAATGCAAGTTTACTTGCATTGCCGAGGCGCAACAGTATATGTGGACGCGAAGCGTACAAATATCGCAGAAGCCGAGAGCAATGCAAGTAAAGTCCCTTACTCCAGATTACGCGGAAATTATTATTTTTATACCGTTTTTTTATTGACAGCCCGTCCGGCCACGGCTACGGGTCGGCTGCGAAGGGAAGTGCGGGTGAGAAAGAACTTTCGCAGATAATCTTTTTTCATTATAGGAAGCCATGAAGATTCTGACTGCAGATGAAATGAGGATGGCCGACAGGGCCACCATCGAGGAAGAGGGGATTACATCGCTGGACCTTATGGAAAGGGCCGCAGCGGCCCTCTGCCGCCAAATATCCGGAACTCTTGCCGGAGACACATCCATAGTGCTCTTCTGCGGGAAAGGCAACAATGGCGGAGACGGCTACGCATTGGCAAGGATGCTTTCAGAAAGCTGCGGCGACGTGTCAGTGGTCTCTGTATTTCCGGAGGAGGATATGACCCCTGAATGCCGGGCCAACTTCAGGAGGCTCCCTGCCTCGGTAAGGAGGTACAGCCTCTGCGCACCGGAGGATTACATATACATCCCGGGCAGGAGGATACTGGCCGTGGATGCTGTCCTGGGCACAGGCACGAAGGGCGCATTGAGGGGGCCTGCAGCCTCCGCCGTCCGTTTCATCAACGATGTCCGGGACCGGGCCCTCCAGGAATCAGGCCCGGACAGCATCAGGGTTGTGTCCATAGATCTGCCCTCGGGACTCCCTTCGGAATTCGCGGACGGTGACCTGTGTGCGGTGATGGCGGACGAGACACTTGCCGTGGGCCTGCCGAAGCTGTCCCTGCTTCTTCCCTCGACAGGAAGATATGCCGGGAAACTGACGGTGGTCCCGATAGGGCTCAGCCACCGCTACATCGCCGGGTGCCCGTCCATGTATGAATATGTGGACCTGGAATATATGCGGCGCCTCCTGCCAGGAAGGAATGTCTTCGCCCACAAGGGGGATTTCGGACACGTCCTGATAGTGGCCGGAAAGCAGGGGATGACCGGGGCCGCCATCCTTGCGTCCGGAGGCGCACTGAAGTCCGGGTGCGGGCTTGTGACGGTGCACGTGCCTTTCACGGAGCGCCTTGCTGTACATATCTCCCATCCCTCCGCGATAGTGAGCACGGACAGCGGCACATGCTTTTCTGCCTTGCCGTGCTCCATGTCCGGATATTCCGCCGTGGGGGTGGGCCCTGGCCTCGGGCAGGTCCCGGAGACGGTTTACGCATTGCGTGCCCTTCTCGGGACGGGTATCCCGGCCGTGATAGATGCGGATGCACTCAACATAATTTCGTCTGTGCCGGAAATCTTTGGCATGATACCGCGCGGCTCTGTCCTGACGCCCCATATAGGGGAGCTGCGCAGGCTTGTGAAGGCAGCGGCCGGGATTTCCCTGATACGCGGCGGTGAAGGGGAGGACGGCTTGTGGCGGGACGAGAGGGAAAAGCTCCGCATGGTCCGGGAACTCGCCTCCGCAACAGGGGCCGTAGTTGTCGTGAAAGGGGCTCATACCATGGTCTGCCCGCCTTCCGGTGCAATTAAGTTCAACCGGACAGGGAATCCCGGCATGGCGAAAGGCGGCAGCGGAGACGTGCTCGCCGGTCTTGTGGCCGGCCTCCTGGCGAAAGGTATGTCCGCGGAGGATGCTGCCGTGGCCGGGGTATATCTCCACGGTGCTGCCGGTGACAGGGCCGCGGCCGCCATAGGCGAGGAGTCCATGAATGCTTCCGACATCCTGGACAATCTCCGTGTCAGCTTATCTTGCTGTAATCCCTGACCTTGTATTTGTCTTTCCGCAGTTCCTCGGCCAGGACCCGGTTCTTGGCCAGGACCAGCTTGGGGTCTTCTTCGAGCACCGCCTGCGCACATTCCCTGGCATCGTTGAGTATCAGCCCGTCCTTCGCGAGGGAGGCGATGTTGAGGTCTACCGGGAGTCCGCTCTGCTGGGTGCCTTCCAGGTCACCGGGGCCGCGCATCTTCATGTCCTCCTCGGCCAGTTCGAAGCCGTTTTCAGTGGCGCACATCAGCTCTATCCTGTGTCTGGAATCCTTGCTGAGCCTGCTCCCGGTCATGAGTATGCAGTATGATTTCTCCGACCCCCTCCCCACACGGCCGCGCAGCTGGTGCAGCTGGCTCAGGCCGAACCTTTCGGCGCTTTCTATCACCATCACGGAGGCGTTGGGGACGTCGACCCCCACTTCTATCACTGACGTGGCCACAAGGATGTCCGCCCTTCCGGCCGAGAAGGCGTCCATATTGAACTTCTTTTCTTCGTTGCTCTGCTGCCCGTGCACGATAGCCGTCTTGTACGGAGGGAAGGGAAAGGCCTTTACGACCTGCTCGTAGCCGGTCTCGAGATTCTTGTAGTCCATCTTCTCGCTCTCGAATATCAGCGGATAGACTATGAATACCTGCCTCCCGAGGGCTATCTGGTCCTTCAGGAAACGGTAGAGGGCCGGTCTCCTGCCCTCGGTGGCGGCTATGGTCTGTATCGGTTTCCTCCCGGGCGGGAGCTCGTCTATTACAGAGACATCCAGGTCCCCGTAAAGAGTCATTGCAAGGGTCCTCGGGATAGGTGTCGCCGTCATCACAAGGACATGGGGGTTCATCCCTCCGGCGGATTTCCTCCAGAGCTTGGCCCTCTGCTCCACCCCGAACCTGTGCTGCTCGTCAATGATGGCCAGCCCGAGATTCCTGAAGACCACGTTGTCCTCGAAAAGGGCGTGTGTGCCCACGATTATCCCTGTGGAGCCGTCCTCGAGCCCTGAATGTATCTCCCTCCTTTCCGCCGCTGTGCTGCTTCCTGTAAGCAGGGCGGTCTTGACGCCGGTGCCGGACAGGTATCTGGAAATATTCCTGAAGTGCTGCTGTGCAAGGACTTCTGTAGGGGCCATGATGCAGGCCTGGTAACCGTTCCCGACGGCTATCAGGGCCGACAGCACCGCCACCATCGTCTTTCCGCTTCCGACATCCCCCTGCAGGAGCCTGTTCATCTGATGGCCGCTCTTCATGTCGTCCCTGATTTCGGTGATGACCCTTTTCTGCGCCCCCGTGAGCGGGAAAGGCAGGGAACTGTAGCAGATATTGAATGCTTCTCCCACCTTGGGCATCCTGATGCCGTTCTCGTTACGGCTGCGTACGTATTTCTGCTTCAGCAGGGACAGCTGGAGATAGAACAGCTCTTCGAACTTGAGCCTGTACCTGGCCTTCTCGAGGGCCGCGGCATCCTTCGGGAAATGTATGTTCCTGACGGCAAAATGCAGCGGCACAAGGCCTTTCTCTACAAGGATATGCTGGGGAAGGGTCTCCTCCATGTCCGGCAATGCCATCATGAGGGCCTTTTCCATGAGCCTGTTCATCACTTTTCCCGTGATGCCGCCGTTCCTGAGCTTTTCCGAACCGGGGTAGACACCGGTCATGGAGCTGTTCATGAAGCCCCCCGTGTCTCCTCCCTTGCTGTCCTGCTGCTGGACATTGTCCACTTCCGGGTGCACCATGTTGAGGTGCCCGTTGAAGACAGTGGGCTTCCCGAAAAAGATGTACTCCTCCCCGGGCTTCAGCTTGGAATACATCCATTTTATCCCTTTGAAGAACACGAGTTCCATGTAGCCGCTGGCGTCGGCCACCTTTACGCTCATCCTCTTTACCGTATTGAACTTGACGTCCACTGGGTCTATGCTCCCTTTGGCCCCGAACAGGTTTATCTCCACGACCTTCGCCCGGACCTGGATATATGCCATGTCGGGAGAGGCCGCGCTTATAGGGACTATCCCGCTCCTGTCTATGTAGCGGAACGGGTAAATCTTTATGAATTCGCCTATCGTACCGGCTCCCAGTTCGTTCTTGAGCAGCGCAGCTCTTTTCGGCCCCACCCCGGGCAGAAACTGGATGTCTGTATTGATGGCGTTCCTTTCCATGAGAATATCCTATAAGAGGGCGGTGTCTTTTGCGGAGAGTGACAGATACCCGGTATCATCGGGAAGGTGCTTCCCGGCGGCTGCCGCCCCAGCCCCGGCAGCTACGGCCATGGCGTCGCAGCGTTCGTTCTCGGGGTGGCCGGAATGTCCCTTTATCCACCTGAAGGTCACCCTGTGCTGCCTGTATATCTTCAGGAACCTTATCCACAGGTCCGGGTTCTTCGCCTTTGCGAAACCTTTCTTCTCCCAGTTGAAGACCCAGCCTTTCATGACGGAGTTGACGACGTAGGAGGAATCGCTCACCACGACTATCTCGGCGTTCTTCCATTTCACTGTCTCGAGACCGACTATCACAGCGAGGAGCTCCATCCTGTTGTTGGTGGTAAGGGCAAAGCCTCCCGACAGCTCCTTTTCTTTCCCTCCGCACTTGAGTATGGCCCCGTAGCCTCCGGGCCCGGGGTTCCCGCTGGAGGCCCCGTCGGTGAAAAGGAAGATCACGGGCCTTTTCGCTCCCTCCATCATTCGATGATTTTCCCTCCCTTAGGCTTTACGCTGCTGTCCGGCATTGTAACCTGCATCTTTCCGGCCTGGAGGGCATCGTAGGCTTCGCGGTTCCTGTATATGTCCATTGCAGTGTAGATGGCTGAAATCATGGACCTCGGGTCCGCCATGTCCTTGCCGGCCTTTTCGTATGCAGTGCCGTGGTCAGGGGAGGTCCTCACGGCCGGAAGGCCTGCCGTGTAGTTCACTCCTGACTCGAAGGCTATGGCCTTGAACGGGGCGAGCCCCTGGTCGTGGTACATCGCGAGGGTCGCGTCGAACTTGCTGTAGTTGCCAAGCCCGAAGAATCCGTCGGCGGAATATGGTCCGAAAGCGAGTATGTCCTCCTCGTTGGCCGCGTTTATGGCCGGGAGTATGACAGACTGCTCCTCATCCCCGAGGAGTCCGCCGTCACCGCAGTGCGGGTTCAGCCCGAGGACAGCGATCTTCGGGGAGGATATCCCGAAATCCCGTTCCAGGGAATGTTTCATCGCCCGCAGCTTCTTGAGTATCTTTTCTACCGTGAGGGCCCCCGGCACCTCCTTCAGCGGGATGTGGCTCGTGACTATCCCTACCTTGAGCTGGTCGGAAACCATGATCATGGTCACGTCCTCGGCCTCGAAGGCCTTCTTCAGGTATTCCGTGTGGCCGGTGAAGCCGAATCCCTCGTTGTTCATCGCCCTCTTGTTTATCGGGGCCGTGACAAGGACGTCAATGTTGCCCTCCTTCAGGTCCTCCACCCCTTTCCCGAGAGAGGCTATCGCTGCCTTGGCGGACTCCGGTGTCGAGAGCCCCGGCTCAACGAACACGTTCTCCGGAAGGCAGTTGAGTATGTTCACCCTTTTCGGGTGCGCTTCCCTTGCGCTGGATATCACGTTCGTGTTTATCTGCCCGATGTTGTGGAGCTGTTTCCTGTAGAACCCGAATATCTTCGACGAGCCATATATGACCGGGGTGCAGAGCTCGAGCATCCTTTCATCGGAAAACGCCTTTATAATGGTTTCGTAGCCGATGCCGTTGCTGTCCCCCTGGGTTATGCCTACCACTAATTTTTTTGCCATAGTGCTGGATTTTATTTTATCTTTGCAAAGATAACAAAGTGTTTCTGAAATTTTAAAAAAAAGCTGTCGTACTTTGAAAGGAATAGTATTGGCCGGGGGCTCGGGTACACGTCTGTACCCCATTACGAAGGGGGTGAGCAAGCAGCTGCTCCCCGTATTCGACAAGCCCATGATCTATTACCCGATATCGGTCCTCATGATGTCGGGGATAAGGGATATCCTCGTCATCTCGACACCTGACGACCTCCCGAGCTTCCGCAGGCTCCTCGGGGACGGGAGCAGCTTCGGCGTGCGTCTCGAGTATGCCGTACAGCCTTCCCCGGACGGCCTGGCCCAGGCTTTCATAATAGGCGAGGAGTTTATCGGGAGCGATTCCGTATGCCTCGTCCTCGGGGACAACATTTTCCATGGTAACGGGTTTACCTCCGTGCTCCGGGATGCTGTCGAAAGGGCGGAGAAGGAATCGAAGGCGACAGTGTTCGGCTACTGGGTCAGCGACCCTGAACGTTACGGGGTGGCGGAGTTCGACGAGGCTGGGAACTGCCTCTCCATCGAGGAGAAGCCGGCGGCCCCCAAGTCCAACTATGCCGTTGTCGGCCTTTATTTCTACCCTAACAAGGTGGTGCAGGTCGCAAAGGATATAAAGCCTTCGGCAAGGGGCGAGCTCGAGATCACGTCGGTGAACAGGCGCTTTCTGGAAGACCGGGAACTCATGGTGCAGACCCTCGAGCGCGGCTTCGCGTGGCTGGATACCGGTACGCACGACTCCCTGGCCGAGGCCAGTACATACGTGGAGGTGATAGAGAAGCGCCAGGGCCTCAAGATAGCCTGCCTTGAGGAGATAGCGTACAGGAAGGGCTGGATTACGGCGGAGCGCCTCAGGGAGGTCGCGATGCCTATGTCGAAGAACCAGTACGGCATGTATCTTCTGAAAATTGCGTCGATATGAATATCGTGTCAACGGATATAGATGGCGTGGTCATCATAGAACCCCGTGTCCTGAAGGATGCGAGGGGGTATTTCTTCGAGAGTTATTCCCGCCGGGAGTTCGACCTCGGGGTCAGGCCGGTGGATTTTGTGCAGGACAACGAGAGCCGTTCGGTCTACGGTGTGCTGAGGGGACTGCATTACCAGAAGCCGCCGTACAGCCAGTCCAAGCTGGTGAGGGTCATCAGGGGAGCCGTGCTCGATGTGGCCGTGGATATAAGGCGTGGATCCCCGACCTACGGCAGGCACCTGGCCGTGGAGCTGACGGAGGAAAACCACAGGCAGCTGTTCATCCCGAGGGGTTTCGCCCACGGGTTCAGTGTCTTGAGCGACGAGGCCGTATTCCAGTACAAGTGCGACAGTTTCTATGCCCCGGAAAGCGAGGGCGCGCTCGCATGGGACGATCCGGACCTCGGCATAGACTGGAAGATACCGGTGGACAAGGTAATCCTGTCCGCCAAGGATGCGGGGCATCCGAGGCTGAAGGACCTGGTCTCCCCGTTCGACTATAATGTCCCTCTATATTGACGGCCCTATGGATATTCTTGTTACAGGAGGAAACGGGCAGCTCGGGAGGGAGCTGCGGATGGTGTCTGCTGGAAGCCGTCACCGCTACATATTCACGGACATAGGCGACCTTCCTGGAGAGGATACGGTTCGTCTGGACATTACAGACCCGGAGGCGGTGAAGGAATTCATTTCCGGGAACGGGATAGGTGCCGTCATCAACTGTGCCGCCTATACCGATGTGGAGAGGGCGGAAGACGATGCGGATGCCGCTGACCTGCTGAACCACAGGGCCGTGGCCGGACTTGCCTCGGCAGCCGCTGCCGCCGGTGCCCTGCTGGTCCATATATCCACGGACTATGTATTCGGGAAGGAACCGTATAATGTACCCTGCACGGAGGACAGGAAGGGAACCCCGGCAGGGGTCTACGGGCGGACCAAGCTCCTCGGCGAGGAGGCCGTTATGGCCTCTGGCTGCAGGTATCTCATAATACGCACGGCCTGGCTTTACAGCGAGTTCGGCCGTAATTTCGTGAAGACAATGCTGCGCCTGACCTCGGAAAAGCCTGAAATAAAGGTGGTCTTCGACCAGGCCGGGACCCCTACCTATGCCCTGGACCTCGCTGAAGCCATATTCCGCATACTGGAGGACGGAAGCTATGTGGGCCGTTGCGGGGTGTACCACTATTCCGGCGAGGGGGTCTGCAGCTGGTACGATTTCGCGAAGATGATTGCTGAATACTCCGGGCATACGGGGTGCAGGATACTTCCGTGCCACAGCGGGGAATTCCCCTCGAAAGTGGTGCGCCCGGCCTATTCCGTACTGGACAAGACGAAGATAAAGGAGACGTTCGGGGTCTGCGTGCCGTACTGGACCGACTCTCTGAAGCGTTGCTTGTGCAGCATGGGGGAAATGGCGCCGGGCGGGGCCACCCGCGGGTGACCGGATGTCCGGCAAGGGCCGGTAAGGGCCGGGCCTCATCCGAGATACCCCAGGCAGGGCCGCGTACGGATTTCAGGAAAGTTTCCGATAAAAACATATATTACGGATATTATGGAACACAGGACAATAATGATTACGGGAGGCGCAGGGTTCATCGGCAGCCATGTCGTGAGGCTGTTCGTGAGGAAATACCCTTCCTGCCGTATCCTGAACGTGGACAAGCTCACCTACGCCGGCAACCTCGCGAACCTGCGGGACATAGAGGGGAGCGCCAACTATACCTTCGTGAGGGCGGACATCTGCGACTTTGACACCATGCTCTCCCTGATGCGGGAGCACGGGGTGGACGGCATCATACACCTTGCTGCGGAAAGCCACGTGGACCGCAGCATACGGGACCCTTTCACCTTCGCCCAGACGAATGTCCTGGGCACCCTGTCCCTGCTGCAGGCGGCCAGGCTCTATTGGGAGTCCCTTCCTGAAGGGTATGCCGGAAAGATGTTCTACCATATCTCCACGGATGAGGTGTACGGGGCTCTCGGGATGACGCATCCGGAGGGGATAGAGCCGCCCTTCTCTACAAGGGCCTCGTCCGGGAAACGCCATCTCGCGTACGGAGACAGCTTTTTCCGGGAGGACAGCAAATACTGCCCCCACAGCCCTTATTCCGCGTCGAAGGCTTCGAGCGACCATTTCGTGAGGGCTTTCCATGATACTTACGGCCTGCCTTCGATTGTCACCAACTGCTCGAACAATTACGGTCCGTACCAGTTCCCGGAGAAGCTGATACCCCTGTTCATCAACAATATCCGTCACCGAAGGCCGCTCCCTGTCTACGGGAAGGGGGAGAATGTAAGGGACTGGCTTTATGTAGAGGACCATGCCCGGGCCATAGACCTGATTTTCCATAAGGGGAGTCCCGGGGATACCTATAATATTGGCGGGTTCAACGAGTGGAAGAACATCGACATAGTCCGGCTCCTCGTGGAGACTGTGGACAGGCAGCTCGGGCGTCCGGAAGGGGAGGACATGGACCTGGTGACATTCGTGAAGGACAGGGCCGGACACGACCTCCGGTATGCCATAGACTCCACAAAGCTCCAGAAGGAACTTGGATGGGAACCTTCCCTGCAGTTCGAGGAGGGGATAGAGAAGACAGTGGAATGGTATCTCGGGAACAGGGAGTGGCTGGAGAATGTCACGAGCGGGGATTATTTGAAGTATTACGAGGAAATGTATAAAACAAGATAGGAAATTATGGTAATCAAGGCAGTCATTCCTATAAGGAAAGGGTCGCAGAGGGTCCAGAACAAGAACATAAGGCCGTTCGGGGACACAACTTTGCTTGAGAACAAGATCAAGGTGCTGAAGGAGGCCGGGATATTCGACGACATAATCGTCAATACGGATTCCGAGGAGGCGATAGAGATGGCACGGGCCAGCGGGGTGTCCTGGCACAGACGCGAACCTTACTATGCGTCTTCCGCCTGTTCCGGGAGCGAGTTCTTCCAGCATCTCGGGGTGGTGACGGAATGTGACGTTTTCTGCTATTGTCCGGTCACATCCCCGTTCGTGACTGCTGAAACCATGCGGAAGTGCAGGGACCTGTTCGTGGAGAAGATGGCCGGCGGGTGCGACTGTGTCTCCACGGTGACGGATGTGAAGGAGTTCCTCTGGCTCGACGGCAAGCCCCTGAACTACGACAAGCACAATGCCCCGAACAGCCAGAATCTCCCTGACGTGAAGGCCCTGAATTTCGGGTTCACCCTTGTCCGGAGGGAGTCCCTGATAAAGAACAGGAACATTATCGGGGACAATCCGTTCTTCGTGACGACTTCCGGGATAGAGTCTATAGACATAGATACTCCCCTGGATTTCTATATCGCCGAGAAAATTTACAGGAAAGTCATAGTTGAAGGCCGGGATCTTCTCGACTGAAGAATTTTTCTGCGTATATTCGGACTTCGTCCGCATATACTGTTGCGCCTCGGCAATGAGGGTTTCACCCTCATAGGTCTTTCTGCGAAAGACGGGCTGGTCTAAACCCCCTGCACCCCCTATTAGGGGGATCTCGCACCTGCCCGGTGCGGTCCCTCCGGGACTTATTTGCTTTGCTCTCGGCTTCTGCGTATATTCAGCCTGGCGGCTGCATATACTGTTGCGCCTCGGCAAAGCAAATTTATTTGCTTTGCTCTCGGCTTCTGCGTATATTCAGCCTGGCGGCTGCATATACTGTTGCGCCTCGGCAAAGCAAATTTATTTGCTTTGCTCTCGGCTTCTGCGTATATT
>JADIMQ010000095.1 GCA_017694655.1 Candidatus Cryptobacteroides merdigallinarum | reverse complement strand
CCCGGACTCGCCGGACTTTCCTGTCGTTATAAAAAGAAAGGTGACCCTTAAGTCTGTCTTTGACTTTTGGGTCACCCTCCTCTGGAGCGGAAAACGAGACTCGAACTCGCGACCCCAACCTTGGCAAGGTTGTGCTCTACCAACTGAGCTATTTCCGCAAAACCCTTGAAAGAACTATCATTTCTTCCGAATGGATTGCAAAGATAGGGATATTTTCAGAATCTCCAAAATATTTTTGCAAATTGATGGAAGAAAGCCGTTCCGCCGTCCTTTGCTGCATCAGATCGAGGTCTGGAACTCCTTCAGGAAACGGATGTCATTCTCGAAATAGTTCCTCAGGTCCTTTACCTGCCATTTCAGCATGGCTATACGCTCGATACCCATGCCGAAGGCGAAGCCGCTGTACTTCTTGCTGTCGATGCCGGAAGCCTCGAGGACGTTCGGGTCAACCATGCCGCAGCCCATGATCTCAAGCCAGCCGGTGCCCTTGCAGATGTTGCAGCCCTTGCCGTGGCAGATATTGCAGCTTACATCCACCTCGGCTGAAGGCTCGGTGAACGGGAAATAGGACGGCCGGAGCCTAATGCTGGCATCGGCCCCGAACATCTCGCGCACGAAGAGCAGGATAGCCTGCTTCAGGTCAGCGAAAGTCACGTTCTCGTCTATGTACAGCCCCTCTACCTGATGGAAGATGCAATGAGCGCGGGCGGAAATGGCCTCGTTCCTGAATACCCTGCCCGGGCAGACTATGCGGATAGGCAGCGGGAGCTTCTCCATGGCCCTGACCTGGACCGAGGATGTATGTGTCCGGAGCAATATGGAGTTCGCCCCTGAAGATATGAAGAACGTGTCCTGCATGTCGCGGGCCGGATGCTCCGGAGGAAAGTTAAGTGCCTCGAAGACATGCCAGTCATCCTCGATTTCAGGCCCTTCGGCGACATCGTAGCCGAATTTCCGGAAAATCTCCACGATTTCCTCCCTGACTATGGATACAGGGTGGCGCGATCCAAGAGGAAAATCATCGCCGGGCTTGGTGAGGTCGAAGGATGCGGTGACTGTGCCGCTGTCCTGAAGGGAATCCTTCATAGCCTCGATTTTGGCGGACGCGGCGTTCTTCAGCTGGTTCAGTTTCTGCCCGAACTCCCTTTTCAGCTCCGGGGCCACTGTCCTGAATTCCTCGAACAGCCTGGTAATCTCCCCTTTCTTCCCGAGAAGGCGCACCCTGGCCTCCTCTATTTCACCTTCACTCTTGCAGGCAAGGGATTCAACCTCGGCGAGAAGCGCTTCTATCTTTTCTTTCATATCCTTGTGTTTCAAATTCTCGACTATCGTACAAAAATAAGCAAAATTCCTGACAAAGGTCCGGCAATATGCACTGCAGGCAAGGCCGGTTCCCAGGTATCCCCGCCGTCACTCCTCCGCAGGATGCCCTGCCGCAATCACGCAGAGAATCCTCATGCCGTCCTTGACCCCGGGCAGCTCCCTGAGGTAGTCCTCGGCATTCCCCGCTGAAGGGTCGCTGGCCAGGCGCGGCCGGCCATGTACATGCACCCAGCAGCTCCCGAGCCCGAGTGCGGTGGCCGCGAGCTGGAGTATGGTCGCTGAAATGGAACAGTTGTCCACCCAGAGGTCGGTCCTGGTCTCATCCCCGAGGACGACTATCGCCAAAGGGGCATCCTTCACGAATGCGGACCCCCTGTCCCTCATCTCGGATATGGCGGCTATCGTATCCTTGTCCTCCACTATCATGAAGGCCGAGCTGCGGCAGTTCTTGGACGACGGGGCCGTCTCCGCCGCGGCTATCATCCGGTCTATGAGCTCCTGCGCCACCGGTTCGCTGTCAAATTTCCTGACACTGTGCCTCCTGGCAATGACTTCGAAAAAATCCATGGTAAAATGTTGTGAAAATCCTTGAAAAATTACCGTCCTACTTTCCTTCCGACTTTACCTTGCGCTTTTCCCTGGCCTTCTGCTGCTTTGCCGCCCCGCTCTTCAGGTATGCCTTCCACTGCGCGTCGGTGAAATATTTCCGGTAGGTGCTGTCTATCTTCTCCATCCATTTGTCTTGCACGGCTATGTACATGGACGAATTGGATACCTTCGCGTCGCTGAGCTCCGTCAGCTCATCCTTCATCGCCTGGTAGTCATGCTGCAGGGTGGAGTCCACGTAAAAGACCTGCCAATACTCCAGGCCGAGCAGCCTCTCCAGCCTTTCCGCTTCCGTGGCGGCCATTTCCGTGACTGTAGGAGGCTCCTTCTGCTCCTGGGCTGCACAAATGAGGCTGGATGCGGCCGACAGGAGAATTGCCGATATTGCCGGAATTATCTTTCCCATATCTGTTTAATCCTGTTAGATAATATTCTTTCAAGCCTGGCCTTTCCCGGCGGTGGATGCGAGGAAAAGCTCGTCCATCTGGGACTGGTCGATATACGACGGGGAGTCTATCATCACGTCCCGGCCCTGGTTGTTCTTCGGGAAGGCGATGTAGTCCCTTATGGTCTCCTGCCCTCCGAACAGGGCGCATACCCTGTCGAAACCGAAGGCGAGGCCTCCGTGTGGCGGAGCCCCGAACTTGAACGCGTTGATGATGAAGCCGAACTTGTACTGTGCGTCTTCGTCGGAGAAGCCGAGGACCTCGAACATCCTCTGCTGCACCTTGGCGTCGTGTATCCTTATGGAGCCGCCTCCGAGCTCCGTGCCGTTCAGCACGAAGTCATAGGCATTGGCACATACCTTTTCGAGGTCTTCTTTCCTGTCGCTGTAGAACAGGTCCAGATGCTCCGGCTTCGGCGCCGTGAACGGATGGTGCATGGCATAGAACCTCGAGGTCTCATCATCCCACTCGAGCAGCGGGAAGTCCACCACCCAGAGCGGCGCGAAATTGTGCGGGTCCCTGTATCCCAGGCGGTTCCCCATCTCGATGCGCAGAACCCCGAGCATGGTCTGGGTCTTCCGTTTTGGGCCGCAAAGCACCAGGACAAGGTCCCCGGCCTTTGCCTCCACAGCTTCCGCAATGCCCTTGAGCTCCTCGGGCGAGTAGAACTTGTCGACCGAGGACTTTATGCTGCCGTCTTCATTGACCTTGACATATACCAGCCCCTTGGCACCTACCTGCGGGCGCTTCACCCATTCCGTCAGTTCATCGAGCTGCTTGCGGGTATATGAAGCCAGCCCGTCGGCGCTGATGGCCCCTGCGTACTCCGACGAATCGAACACGGAGAAGCCGTGCCCTTTCACCAGGCCCGTTATATCGTGTATCTTCATCCCGAAACGGATGTCCGGCTTGTCGGAACCGTAATAATCCATGGCGTCGAACCAGCTCATGCGTGGTATCGGTGCCGGTATATCCACGTCCAGGACATTCTTGAACAGGGTCCTCATCATGCCCTCGAACACGTCCAGGACATCGTCCCGCTCCACGAAGGACATCTCGCAGTCTATCTGTGTGAACTCCGGCTGGCGGTCGGCACGCAGGTCCTCGTCCCTGAAGCAGCGGACAATCTGGAAATACCGGTCATAGCCGGCTACCATGAGCAGCTGCTTGAAAGTCTGCGGGGACTGCGGGAGTGCATAGAACTGGCCCGGATTCATCCTTGAAGGGACCACGAAGTCCCTTGCCCCTTCAGGCGTGGACTTGATGAGGTAAGGCGTCTCTATCTCAAGGAAGCCCTGCCCGTCGAGATAGTTCCTTACCTCGTGCGCTATCCTGTGCCTGAGCTCGAGGGCCTTTTTCAGGGGATTCCTCCGGAGGTCGAGATACCTGTACCTCGCACGCAGCTCCTCGCCTCCGTCGCTCTCGTCCTCTATTGTGAACGGAGGGGTCTGCGCGGCGTTCAGGATATTGATGGCCGAAAGGCTTATCTCTATGTCCCCCGTAGGCATCTTCGGGTTCTTGCTCTGCCTTTCCACCACTGTCCCTGTAGCCTGTATCACGTATTCCCTCCCGAGGGAGCCGGCCGTCTCCACGAGAGAGGCGTCAGCCGTGGCATCCACCACCAGCTGGGTGATCCCGTACCTGTCCCGCAGGTCTATGAATGTCATTCCTCCGAGTTTCCTCGATTTCTGTACCCATCCGGCCAATGTCACCGTCTTTCCGGCGTCGGCTATGCGGAGCTCCCCGCAAGTATGTGTCCTGTACATATAAATTATATTTTCATATTCCAAACTATACGGCAGGGTCCGGGAAAAATCCGGGCATCCGCACCATATAACCTGCAAAAATACAAAATAATTCAGAAGCATTCCCGAATATGGGGATAATTTTCAGGACGGCAGGGCCGGCGGGCTTTCATCGCGGTACCGTTCCAGGCATTTCCGGCCGGGACGGCCTCTCTTCTCCCTCAAATTTCAGGAATATGAGGAAAGTTTCTTAAATTCGCCGCGATTCCGGCAGACGGAAGACCTGCCGGAGGACTGAAGATATGAAATCGCTGAAAGAATTGTACAAGATAGGGCGTGGACCGTCGAGCAGCCATACCATGGGGCCTGCCAAGGCGGCGGCAATTTTCGCGCACAGGCACAGGGATGCTGCCTCCTTTGAAGTTACCCTGTACGGAAGCCTCGCAGCCACGGGCCGGGGACACCTTACGGACGTGGCAGTCACGGACGCGCTTTCCGACGGGGGCAGGAAGAGGGTAGAGATTGTATGGAAGCCGGAGATATTCCTGCCTTATCATCCGAACGGGATGAAATTCACCGCCCTGGACTCCGAAGGGAACGCCGGGGATGAATGGACCGTGTACAGCACGGGCGGAGGGACCATTTCCGAAGGGCCGGGGTCTGCCCTGGGGGAAGGGCCGGATATCTACGGGCTCAACTCCATAAAGGAGATTGTCCGGTGGTGCATGGACAACGGGCGCAATTACTGGGAATATGCCGAACAGTGTGAGGATTCCGACTTCTGGGATTACATGAAGGCAGTGTGGGATGCCATGAAGGCCTCCGTGGAGAGGGGTCTCGATACGGAAGGTGCGCTTCCTGGCCCGCTGCGGCTTTCCCGCAAGGCGGCTACCTATCACATCAAGGCTTCAGGATACAAGGCGAATCTCCAGACCAGGGGGATGGTGTTCTCTTATGCGTTGGCTGTCAGCGAGGAGAACGCGTCCGGAGGAGTGGTGGTGACTGCCCCGACCTGCGGCTCCAGCGGGGTGCTCCCGGCAGTGCTGTACCACATCTCCAAGGGACATAACTTCAACGAGAAGAGAATACTGCACGCCCTGGCCACAGGCGGGCTATTCGGGAATGTGGTGAAACAGAACGCCTCCATCTCCGGGGCGGAAGTAGGTTGCCAGGGAGAGGTAGGCGTGGCCTGCGCAATGGCCTCAGCCGCCACCTGCCAGTTGTTCGGAGGTACGCCGGCACAGGTCGAGTACGCCGCGGAAATGGGACTCGAGCACCATCTCGGGATGACATGCGACCCGGTCTGCGGCCTCGTGCAGATACCCTGCATAGAAAGGAATGCGTTCGCCGCCGCCAGGGCCCTGGATGCCAACATATATGCCTCCTACTCCGACGGATACCACCGCGTATCCTTCGACGAGGTGGTGCGGGCCATGAAGGAGACCGGGCACGACCTCCCGTCCCTGTACAAGGAGACTGGCGAAGGAGGCCTTGCCAGGAGAAGGCTGATATGAAGAAGGCTGACATAACTGTAATTTGGAATTATTCTAAAAATACCTTTTCTTTGTACCGGAGAACATCCGGCAGGGACGCGGCCCTGCTTCTCCAGGATTCCCTGCCTGCACCGTCTGCAGGGATGATGCAAGGACATTGTTTTACAGTAACCAATTAAAAATATTACGTTATGTTGAAAACAGGAGACAAGATACCATCCTTCCAGGTAGTGGACCAGGACGGGAAAACAGTGACCGATAAAGACTTTCTCGGAAAGAAGACAGTCCTTTACTTCTATCCGAAGGACAATACCCCCGGCTGCACGGCTGAAGCCTGCAACATCAGGGACAATTACCAGGCCCTCAAGGCGGCTGGCTACGAGATCTACGGGGTGAGCAAGGACAGCATAGCCTCACACGGCAAGTTCATGGAGAAGAACTCCCTTCCGTTCACCCTCCTTTCCGACCCGTCCACGGAGATGATGCAGGCGTTCGGGGCCTGGGGCGAGAAGAAGATGTGCGGCAGGGTCTCGATGGGCACTCTTCGCAAGACATTCATCATCGCCGCAGACGGCACGGTCGAGAGGATAATCGAGAAAGTCGACACCAAGAACCACACCGCCCAGATTCTGGGGTAAATTCTACGGTGCGGACAGATGGTATGGCGGGGGTTTTGCAATGCCGGGACTCCTGCCTTTTTGTCCTCCGGGAGACGGGCAGGCATTGCGGGTTTGTCAGAAATCAGGTATAAGATAACGTGAGTTCGACGAATTCCTTAGACCTGAGTAACATAAATTCGTCGAACTGACGTTAAGATATGACGAAAGAAGAACTGATGAGGGAAGCCATACGGCTTTCAGAAGATAATGTGAGGAATGGCGGCGGCCCGTTCGGGGCTGTAATCGCCAGGGACGGGGAGATTGTCGCCACTGGTGTGAACAAGGTGACGTCCGAGAACGACCCGACCTCCCACGCCGAGGTCAACGCCATAAGGGCCGCCTGCAAGGCGCTGGGGACATTCGACCTGCGCGGTTGCGAGATATATTCCTCCTGTGAGCCTTGCCCGATGTGCCTCGGGGCTGTCTACTGGGCGCATCTCGATGCCATTTACTACGGCAACGACAAGAAAGACGCGGCGGCAATAGGCTTCGACGATGCCTTCATCTACAGGGAACTGGCCCTGAAGCCGTCCGAGAGGGCACTGAAGTCCAGCCGTTTCCTTGCGGGGGAGGCCTCGGGAGCATTCCGGATGTGGACGCAGAAGGAAGACAGGATAGAATACTGAATTTTCCGGTATTTCAGATTCTCTACAGAAACTGACGGTATTTTTGCACCATGATTTACGGAAACATGCCTCCGGCACGTCCGGGCAGGACGCCGGCGGAGGGTGACACGGCGAGATATCCCCGGTTTTCCGGATATGTGTATGTGTTTTAATACTTGATGAAATGAAGAAAATTATTGTATTCCTGGCAGGTATCCTTTTCCTGTGCACCATTCCTATGCTGGCCGACAATGAAAGGGCCGTGTCGGCCGACAGGATGCCGAAGAAGGCCCGTATGTTCCTGATGCAGTATTTCCCGGAGGAGAAAGTCCTTTATGCCAAGAAAGAGTGCGAGCTTTTCGAGGTCACCTACGAGGTCGTCTTCATGAACGGTGACAAGGTGAAGTTCCGCGGCAACGGGAAGTGGAAGCAGATAGACTGCCGCCGCCGGCTCGTACCTCCGTCGGTTGTCCCGCCTCACGTGTCAATGAAGATACAGGATATATATCCGGGCAGCGGGATTGTGGAGATTGAGAGGGACTGCCGCAAGGTCGAGGTCAAGATGATGAACGGCATGGAGCTTACTTTCGACAGGAGGGGCAACCTCATGGGGCTCGATGACTGAGTCCGGCCGCCGTCCCGGTGTGCGTGGAAGTCCTGCGACGGGCCCCCAGCGAGGTCGTGAGCGGTTCATGAGAATGTCCGGTGGACATTCGGAAGCGAGCAGAGATGGGGGAGGCGCCCCTTGAAAAGGGGCTGTCGTTACAGCGACCGGGGTTTAGATAATTAAAAGAGGGCGGGTCTGACCCGCCCTCTTTTTTCTTATCCTTTACGGCACCTTGCCCATTACCTTATGAACAGAAGCTCACGGTATTTAGGAAGGGTCCACATCTGGTCGTCCACGATGAGTTCCAGCTTGTCGATGTGGTACCTTATCTCCTCCAGTGCCGGGAAGACGGTATCGTGGTAGGCTATGGCCTTCTCACGCTCGGACTCTATCCTGTTGGCCACTTTCCTGGCTTCCACCATGACGTCCACGTGCTCCTTAATGAAGGCCGTATGCTCCGCGATGGCCTCGATAAGCTCCATGTTCCTGACAGTCAGCTTGTCCGCCCTGTCCTTCGGGAAAATCTCGTGCATCTTGTACACGTTGTCGATGAGGGTGCTCTGGTACTTGGTGGCCACCGGTACGATATGGTTCAACGCCAGGTCACCCAGGACGCGGGCCTCTATCTGTATCTTCTTGGTGTAGGTCTCCCACTTCACCTCGTTGCGGGCCTCGAGCTCCTTACGGTTCATCACCCCGATGCTCTCGAACATCTTCACGCTGCTGTCCGACAGGTAGTTGTCATATATCAGCGGCACGCTTGTCTCGCAGTCGAGGCCCCTGCGGGCAGCCTCTTCCTTCCATTCTTCGCTGTAGCCGTTCCCGTCGAAGTGTATAGGCTTGCATATCTTGATGTATTCCCTTATTACCGACAGTATCGCGCTGTCCTTCTCGTCGCCATTGGCGATGCGGGCGTCTACTGCAGCCTTGAATTCCGTGAGCTGTTCAGCCATTGCGGTGTTCAGCACTATCATCGCGCTGGCGCAGTTTGCCTCCGAGCCGACGGCCCTGAACTCGAACCTGTTCCCGGTGAACGCGAACGGCGAGGTCCTGTTCCTGTCCGTGTTGTCCACGAGGATTTCAGGAATCTGCGGTATGTCGAGCTTCATACCCGTCTTTCCCCCGAGGGACTGGAAGCTCTCCGGCTCGCTCTCCTCGATATGCTTCAGTACTGCCGAAAGCTGGGTGCCGAGGAAGCTGGAGATGATTGCAGGAGGGGCTTCGTTGGCCCCGAGCCTGTGTGCGTTGCTTGCACTGGCTATGGACGCCTTCAGCAGGCCGTTGTGCCTGTAGACGGCCATCAGGGTGTTGACTATGAAGGTCACGAAACGCAGGTTGCTGTTGAAGTCCTTGCCAGGGGACATCAGTGCGAGCCCTGTGTCGGTGCCAAGGGACCAGTTGTTGTGCTTGCCGCTGCCGTTCACCCCCTTGAAAGGCTTCTCGTGCAGGAGGACACGGAACCCGTGGTTGCGCGCAATCTTACGCATGAGCGACATTATGAGCATGTTATGGTCGTTGGCAAGGTTGCATTCCTCGTAGATAGGGGCCAGCTCGAACTGGTTCGGGGCCACCTCGTTGTGCCTCGTCTTTACCGGGATGCCCAGCTTCAGGGCCTCTATCTCGAGATCCTTCATGAAAGCCGCCACCCTTGTCGGGATGGCCCCGAAATAATGGTCCTCGAGCTGCTGGTTCTTGGCGGAGTCGTGTCCCATGAGGGTCCTCCCTGTCAGCAGAAGGTCAGGCCTGGCCGCATAGAGACCCTCGTCCACAAGGAAATACTCCTGCTCCCATCCCAGATATGCGAAGACCTTCTTCACCTCGGGATTGAAGTAGTGGCAGACCTCGGTCGCAGCCTTGTCCACGGCCCGCAGGGCCTTGAGAAGGGGAGCCTTGTAGTCCAGGGATTCCCCGGTATATGCTATGAAGATGGTCGGGATGCAGAGGGTGTCGTCCACGATGAAGGCCGGGGAAGACGGGTCCCATGCCGAATAGCCGCGGGCCTCGAAGGTATTCCGGATGCCTCCGTTAGGGAATGAGGACGCGTCCGGTTCCTGCTGGACGAGCAGCTTGCCTGTGAACTCCTCTATGACACCGCCCTTGCCGTCATGCTCGATGAAGGAGTCATGCTTCTCCGCGGTGCCTTCCGTAAGAGGGGCGAACCAGTGCGTGTAATGGGTGACACCCATCTCCACTGCCCATCTCTTCATTCCTGCGGCCACTTCGTCGGCGATGCTCCTGTCGAGGGCCGAGCCTGTGTCGATTACATTGATCAGCTTCGCGTATACCTCGGCAGAGAGATACTTGAACATCTTCTCCCTGTTGAATACGTACATCGCGTAGTAGTCTGACGGGCGCCCTTCCGGGAGCTCCACGTGGGACGGCTTCTTGCCGAAGGCCGTCTCGACCATTTTGAATCTTAATGTTGACATGACAAAAATATGATTTTAGTCTATTTGTTGAAGTTTTTCTTTATCCTCTCCATGGCTTCTATGCAGTCGTACCTTTCCCCGAATGCAGTCAGCCTCAGGTATCCTTCCCCGCTCGGCCCGAATCCGGACCCCGGCGTCCCCACGACATGCACTTTCTTGAGGAGGTAGTCAAAAAATTCCCAGGACGACTGCCCCTGTGGCGTCTTGAGCCAGATATACGGTGCGTTGACTCCTCCGTACACCTTCAGCCCGGCCTGCTCCAGTCCCTCGCGCATTATCCTGGCGTTCTCGAGGTAATAGTCGATTATCTTCCGGACCTGTCTCTTCCCTTCGGCCGTGTATATGGCCTCTGCCCCACGCTGCGTGATGTAGCTCGTGCCGTTGAACTTGGTGCACTGGCGCCTGTTCCACAGCTTGTTCAGCTCCACCCTGGAGTCGTCGAGCAGGGCCCCGCTCACCTCGTGAGGTATGACGGTGTAGCCGCACCTCACTCCGGTGAACCCGGCGGTCTTCGAGAAGCTCCTGAATTCCACCGCGCATTTCTTCGCTCCCTTTATCTCATATATGGAGTGGGGGATGTGCTCGTCCCTGATATAGGCCTCGTAGGCGGAATCGTAGAGGATGAGGGTGTCGTTCGCCAGGGCGTAGTCCACCCACTCCTTCAGCTGCTCCCTTGTCAGCACCGTGCCGGTAGGGTTGTTCGGGTAGCAGAGGTACACGATGTCGACCCTGTGGCCCGGGATGGCCGGCACGAAACCGTTCGCCTCTGTGCAGGGCATATAGGTGATGTTGCTCCAGTGCCCGTCCCTGCTTATGGTCCCGGCCCTGCCGTCTATGACGTTGCTGTCCACATATACCGGATATATCGGGTCTGTCACCCCTACGCTGTTGTCCGTGCTCAGGATGTCGCAGAAGTTCCCGGTATCGCTCTTCGCCCCGTCGCTTATGAAGATTTCCGACTTGTCGAGGAATACTCCCCTGGACTGGTAGTCGTTGTGGATTATGGCGTTGATAAGGAAGTCATAGCCTTGCTCTGGCCCGTAGCCCCTGAATGTGGCGGCGTTGGACATTTCGTCCACGGCCTTGTGCATGGCCTTGATGCAGACTTCCGGAAGCGGCCTTGTGACGTCTCCGATACCCAGTCTTATGAGCCTTATCTCCGGGTTGGATTTCTTGAATGCCTGTATTTTCTTTGCGATGTCGGAAAACAGGTAGCTTCCCGGAAGTTTCAGGAAATTTTCGTTCACAAGTGCCATGGTCCTATCCTCTCTTTTTAAATTTCATATTCTATCTCTCCCTCGAATACCTTGACTGCCGGACCTGTCATAAGGATATGCCTTTCCGGGGTTATCCTGATGTGGAGACTACCCCCGTCCATCTCTATGCAGGCGCTGTCCCCCGTCCTGCCGGTCCAGGC
>JADIMQ010000094.1 GCA_017694655.1 Candidatus Cryptobacteroides merdigallinarum | reverse complement strand
GTTCAACTGTTCCATGATTGATCTGTTTAAAAATTCTTCCCTACTGTCCTGATGTGCGCACCTTCTGTAGTCGGTGGACAAAGTAAGGCAATAAAACCGGGAAGTGGAACAGCCTCCGTACATCATTTTCTCTTTTGCGTGTCTTTTGCTCTTTTTTAAAGAAATTGAGCCGGCCTCCGGCTTCGGGGCCAGTGAGTATGCAGGGGAGGCGGAAAGGCGGATATCCGGGCAATCCTTGTCAAAAGAGAAAAATAAGTGTGGAAAAGAGAAAAACCTTTTCCAGGCTCTTGCATTTTACGCGGTGTCCTGCAATATTTGGGAGGAAATTCTTGCGGCAGCCGGACAGAGGGTCCTCCTCCGGACTGTTCCGCTGATTAAAGACAAGTCTATGGAAAACGAAACAACAGGACCGGTATGCCTTGAGTGCGGGGACAGGATAGTGTACGGACGTTCCGACAGGAAGTTCTGCTGTGACGCCTGCAAGAACAGGTTCCATAACCGCCGGTCGAGCAGCAGCCGGCATTACCGGCAGAAAATCCATTCAGCCCTTGAGAGGAACTATTTCATCCTCGACTCCCTCCGCAGGACTTCTCTGCGGAACATCCCCATGTCGGACATGGAGAACATGGGCTTCTCACGGGAATATTTCACGTCGTATTCCCGCCAGTCCTCACGGGAGACCTTCATGTGCTACGATATAGAGTATTCCGTCATGAAGGACGCTGTCACTTCCATCGTAAAAGTAAGTCTTGTGGATGAAACAGCGGAGGAGTAGACCGATTTTTATTATCTTTGCAGTCCGTAAAATTTTAGACGGGAATTGTCATGGGAACGAGAATGATTGCCGCAGCGGCGGCGCTGTTTTGTATTACATCTTGCAATATGGAAAATCCTTTGTTGACAGAGTCCTCCAACCCTTACGGGGCTCCAGCTTTTGACAAGATCAGGAATGAACATTATCTTCCGGCTTTCAAGGCCGGCATAGAGGAGGCCAAGGCCGAGATAGACGCGATAGTCGCGAACCCTGATGCCCCTGACTTCAGGAACACCATCGAGGCCCTGGAGTACAGCGGACGTACTCTCGACCGTGTCTCCGCGATATTCTATAATCTTATGGAGGCCGATACTGACGACCGGATGCAGGAGATAGCCGAGGAGATATCCCCCCTGATGACGGAGTATTCCATGTACGTCTCCCTGAACAAGCCACTGTTCGAGAGGGTGAAGGCCGTATATATGAAGAAGGACTCCCTCGGGCTTGCGACTGACCAGGAACGTCTCCTGGAGGAGACATACAGGTCCTTCGCAAGGAACGGGGCCAACCTTTCCGACGAAGACAAGGAGATCTACAGCGGATATGCGGAGGAGCTCTCGCTCGCCACACTGCAGTTCAGCAAGAATGTCCTTGCTGCGACAAACGCCTACACCTTGCACATAACCGACAGTACGGACCTTGCGGGCCTGCCTGGCTATGTCGTGGACATGGCGGCTCTCGCGGCCAAGGAGCGCGGGCTCGAGGGATGGGTCATCACCCTTGATTACCCGAGCTTCGGGCCTTTCATGAAATTCAGTTCGGTCAGGGACCTCAGGAAGGAGGTCTACACGGCATATATGACAAGGGCCGTGGGCGGGGAGTACGACAATACCGGGATTGTAAAGAAAATAGTCGACCTCAGGATACGGATGTCCGATCTGCTCGGTTACGGGACATACGCTGAATATGCCCTGGAGGAGAAGATGGCGAAGACTCCCGGGACAGTCAACTCATTCCTGAAGGAGCTCCTGGACCCTTCTCTCCCTTATGCGGAAAAGGAAGTGGAAGACATTCTTGCATACGCAAAGGAAAACGGATTCGGGGATGATGTCCTTCAGGCCTGGGACTTCTCGTACTGGTCCGAAAAGTACCGGGAGGCCAGGTACGCCCTCAACGAGGAGCAGCTGAAGCCTTATTTCCGCCTCGAGAGCTGCATTGCCGCGGCCTTCGACCTGGCAAACAGGCTTTACGGGCTGACGTTCACGGAAATGGACAGTGTCCCGGTATACCATAAGGATGTGAAGGTCTACGATGTAAAGGATGCCGACGGGAACCATAAGGCCCTGTTCTATGCCGACTTTTTCCCGAGGGCGAGCAAGAGGGGAGGGGCCTGGATGACGGAGTTCAGGGGCCAGAGTATCTGCAACGGTGTCGAGGAAAGGCCTTTTATAAGCATAGTCACCAATTTCACGAAGCCTACGGAGACGGACCCGTCCCTCCTTACCCATGGGGAGTTCACCACCCTTCTGCATGAATTCGGGCATTCCCTCCACGGGATCCTCGCGGAGGGCCGCTACCCTTCCCAGACCGGGACATCTGTGCCGAGGGATTTTGTGGAGCTTCCGTCGCAGATAATGGAGAACTGGGCCTTCGAGCCGGAGTTCCTCGACACCTTTGCCAAGGACTACAGGACAGGTGAGGTGATTCCTGACTCTCTCGTCCGGAAGATAGTGGCATCCAAGAACTACCTTGCAGGATATTCGCAGGTAAGGCAGCTCCAGTACGGTATAATGGACATGGCCTGGCATACCCTGACGGAACTCCCTGAGGAGAATACGGTGGATTTCGAGGCAAAGGTCATGGCGCCGCTTTCCGTTGTGCCGGCTGTGCCGGGGACAGCCTTCTCCCCGTCCTTCTCACACATTTTTGCCGGGGGCTATGCGGCCGGATACTATTCCTACAAGTGGTCGGAGGTCCTGGAGGCGGATGCCTTCTCCCTTTTCAAGGAAAAGGGAATTTTCAGCAGGGAGGTGGCAGCATCCTTCAGGGACAATATCCTGTCCAGGGGAAGTTCGGAAGACGTGTCTGTCCTCTACAGAAAGTTCAGGGGACATGATCCTGAACCGGAGGCCCTGATGGAGAAGCTCGGGCTGACATCTGCACGCTGACCACGTGGCCCGGTATCCTCCGGAGGCCCTAAAAAGGCTGCGCCAGATGAAACCCGGGCCCGTCTGCAACATTTCAGAGGGTCTTTTCATCTTTTAGCCTGAAAATTACAGAAAGATGAAAATTAATTTCCTTGCCATAATGCTTGCTCTCCTTGTTTCGGGAGGGTGCTCTAAAATACAGCTTGCCGGCGTATCGACGACAAAGTACCTGAATGTCCCGGGGGACTACTCCGGTATCGTCGTGGACGGTGCAATGACGGTGGAGGTGTCTTCTTCATGCGACATGATGGAGATTACCTCCGACTCCAATGTCCTTCCTTACATTGATATCCGTATCGTGGACAAATCCCTTGTCATCGGGTATGAGAAGGGCGCGAAGTTCTCGTCCGGCAATTTCAGTACAACCATACGTCTGCCTTACAGTACAGCTATAGGCAGTGTCAGCATTTCCGGCATGTCCGTATACAGGTGCATGGAGGATACGTCGCTTGCATCGAAACTCCGGCTGGAGGCGAGGGATATGTCGTCGTTCGAGTTCGGCAGCCTCTCGGCCTCATCCCTGGCCCTTACCCTTCACGGTGCCTCATCTTTCGTGGCATCCGCACTGGATGTCCCCGAGTCCTCGCTCAACTTCACGGAAGCATCCTCCGCGACCGTGTCAGGCAGCATGCTGAAATGCGATGCCGTGCTTTCCGGTGCATCGGTCCTCTATCCGGGGTCCGGCAGCTCCTCTTTGTCGGTCGACAGGTTTTCATCGACCCTTTCCGGTGCGAGCTCCGCCAGGTTCCATTCCGACGGGGTGATTTCCGGGACATTGAGGGATGCCAGCGTAATCTATTATTCCGGCTCGGCCGTATGTGAGTCCGTAAGCTGTTTCACCGAATCTGAAATCATCCGTGAGTAGCACAATAAATTGTGATTTTCCGTCAGATTTTTCTTTCCTGTTCCATGTGTATGTGAAAAAAAATACCTACATTTAGACAATCTTTACATAACGATAACCAACACTATTGTTTCGTGCTTTGAGAATGCGCAGACATGGCAGAGAAGATTAGAGTAGGTATAATAGGTTTCGGAAGGATGGGTGAATTCTACCTCAATGCGATGAAGGGCGATGAGGAATGGGAAGTCACCCATATCTGTGACGTTTCCCGTGCATCCCGGGATTATGCGGCGAAGGTGTATCCGGAGGCAAAGACAGTATCTGACTGCAATGAGGTATTCAGCGACGGGGATGTCGACGTCGTGGTGCTCTCCGCCCTTGCGGACTCACGGAAGGAGCTCATAGGGAAAGCCATTGGGGCAGGCAAGAATATTATAGCCGAGAAGCCCCTGGCAGCCACCCTCCAGGACGAATGGGACGTGGTGAGGGCCGCGGAGAATTCAGGTCTCATCACTGCAGTGAACCTGTACCTCAGGAATTCATGGTATCACAACGCAATCAAGGATTTTATAAATTCCGGCGAGATAGGCGAGCTGGCTATCATCCGCGTGTGCCACATGACCCCCGGGCTTGCCCCTGGCGAAGGTCATGAATATGAAGGGCCCGCCTTCCACGACTGCGGCATGCACTATGTCGACATAGCCAGGTGGTATGCCGGGTCTGAATACAGTACGTGGCACGCGCAGGCGGTACGGATGTGGGACTATAAGGACCCGTGGTGGCTGCAGTGCCACGGGACATTCCGGAACGGGGTCGTGTTCGACATAACCCAGGGGTTTGTCTACGGGCAGCTGTCGAAGGACCAGACGCACAATTCCTATATTGATATAATAGGCACGAAGGGAATAGCGAGGATGACCCACGATTTCAAGACGGCGGTGGTAGAGTTGCGCGGAGTGGACACGACGCAGCGGATCGAGAAGCCGTTCGGAGGGAAGAACATAGATGTCCTGTGCCGGAAGTTCTCAAGATCCGTCAGGACGGGGAAGGCAGATCCGGGGCTTCCATCTTTCAGGGACTCAGCCGTCGCCTCCGGTTATGCCTGGAAATTCATAGAGGATGCCCTCTCCCACGACCTCCCGTCCATAGGGGACAGCGGCACGCTTGAACAGATACGGGAACGCAGGCGCCGTATGGCAGACGGGTACGGGCTCCTGAAGAACAGGCCCTGAAAGGCTCCGTAGAGTCAACGGCATTCAATGGCTGGCGGAAGGAAATGGAACAGGTATTATTAAACATAACAATAATCACTAAAACATCTTACAAATGGCAAAAGAAATGTCCAGAAGGTCGTTCCTGAAAAAAGGTGCGGCAGCGGCAATCGGAATGTCGGTTGTCCCTGATCTTGTCTTCGGAAAAAGTTCCTCCAAGGCGGCTCCGGCCCCGGCTCCATCGACAGAAAAGCTCAAGATTCTCGGCGTCGGTATCGGCGGCCGCGGCGCTTCTGTCCTCAGGGGGCTTGAAAGCGAAGAGATCATCGGTCTCTGCGACGTGGACTGGAAATATGCGGACCACGTTTTCAAACGCTATCCTAAGGCAAAGAAGTATAATGACTACCGTCGCATGTTCGACGACATGCTCGGCGAGGCGGACGCCGTGATGGTGGCGACTGCCGACCATACGCATGCTGTCATAGCCGCGCAGGCGATTGCCGCAGGAAAGCACGTATATGTGGAAAAGCCTCTTACCCATACCGTCTATGAATCGAGACTCCTCACGAAGCTCGCTGCAAAGTACAAGGTGGCGACCCAGATGGGCAACCAGGGCGCATCAGGCGAAGGCGTAAGGAAGATATGCGAATGGATATGGAACGGGGAGATCGGGGAAGTAAGGAAGGTCGAGGCATTTACCGACAGGCCTATCTGGCCCCAGGGCCTCGCCCGTCCTGAAAAGGAGGACCGCATCCCGTCTACACTCAACTGGGAATCCTTCATAGGACCTGCTCCTATGAGGCCCTACAATGCCATCTACACCCCGTGGAACTTCCGCGGCTGGTGGGATTTCGGCACCGGGGCCCTCGGGGACATGGCCTGCCACATCCTCCATCCGGTGTTCAAGGGACTCAAGCTCGGGTATCCGACCAAGGTGCAGGGCAGCTCTACGCTTCTGCTGAACGAGTCCGCCCCTAACGCGCAGACGATAAAGTTCGTATTCCCGGCAAGGGACAATCTGCCGAAGGTGGCGATGCCTGAAGTGGAGGTCACCTGGTATGACGGCGGCTTGAAGCCTAACCGTCCTGAAGGCCTTCCTGCAGGGAAAGACCTCAACAACCAGGGAGGAGGAGTTATCTTCTACGGTACCAAGGACATCCTTATATGCGGATGCTATGGCGCAGACCCGTACCTCGTTTCCGGACGCAATCCTGAAGTCCCTCATGTCCTCCGCGAGATCACCCTCTCGCACCAGATGGACTGGGTGCGTGCCTGCAAGGAGGACCCTGCGTACAGGACTCCGAGCGCGTCGGATTTCAGCGAGGCCGGCCCGTTCAACGAAATGGTGGTGATGGGTGTGCTTGCAGTAAGGCTCCAGAGCCTGAACCAGGAGCTCGAATGGGACGGACCTAACATGAGGTTCACCAATATCCCTGAAGGTGCCACTATCCGCACTGTCATCAAGGACGGGTTCCACATCAAGGACGGGCACCCTACCTTCGACAAGACCTGGACGGAGCCGGTGGACGCCAACGAATTCGCCAGGCAGCTCATAAAGCATGAGTACCAGAACGGCTACACGCTTCCGGAGATGCCGGCATAAGGATTCCGGATGCGGCACTTGCGGTGCAGGTCATAGAGACAATTCCAGATAAGTTATAACTAATACCATTTCTAATTAACATGAAACAGTTTTTTGTATATGCAGCCGGTCTCGCCATTGTCGGGACAATGGCATCATGCGGCAACCAGAACAGCAAGAAAGCGGCAGAAGACGGTGCCGCCGGGACAGAGACCAAGGCAACCCCTGCCTACAGCCTGATGGACAAGCCACAGGTGGACCTGTCCGAGTTCCCTGTAGACAAGGACGGGTACTATGTCATTTTTGACGGCAAGACGATGAAAGGATGGAGGGGATATGGAAAGGACGGCGTACCGTCAAGATGGGTCGTCGATGACGGAGCCATCAAGTTCAACGGTTCAGGCGGCGGCGAAGCCCAGGAGAGTGACGGAGGTGACCTTATCTTCTCCCACAAGTTCAAGAACTTCGAGCTTGAGTTCGAGTGGAAAGTCTCCAAGGGCGGAAATTCCGGTGTCCTCTATCTTGCGCAGGAGGTGACAACAGAGAAGGACGGCAAGACAATCGTTGAGCCTATCTATATCTCAAGTCCTGAATACCAGGTGCTTGACAATGATAACCATCCGGATGCGAAGCTCGGCATAGACGGCAACAGGCAGTCAGCGTCCCTCTACGACATGATTCCAGCCAAGCCACAGAACGCCAAGCCGTACGGCGAGTGGAACAAAGGCAAGATAATGGTCTACAAGGGAACTGTCGTGCACGGGCAGAACGACGCCAATGTCCTGGAATACCACCTTTGGACCCAGCAGTGGACGGATATGCTCCAGGCAAGCAAGTTCAGCCAGGAGAAATGGCCTCTCGCCTTCGAGCTCCTGAACAACTGCGGCGGAGAGAATCATGAAGGGTATATAGGGTTCCAGGACCACGGGGACGACGTCTGGTTCCGCAATATCCGTGTCAAGATACTTGACTGACACTGTTGTTCTTCCAATGGATATATGGAAATGAAGACAAGAGCAATCATATCGGCCTGCGCAGCAGTAATCCTTGCGGTTTCCTGCTCGCAGGCTTCTGACAATGGCACGGCGGTAAAGAAAGATATCGCCGTGCAGCTTTATTCCGTACGCAGCCTTGTCGGGGCGTTCGGGAATAACCCTGGAGACTACAGGCCGCTGCTGGATACCCTCTCGAAGATGGGATACACGGCGATAGAGGCGGCAAGTTACGCCGACGGGAAAATCTATGGGGCGGACCCGGCGCAGTTCAAGGCAGATGTCGAGGCCGCTGGACTTGAGGTGCTTTCATCGCATTGTAACAAATACTTGTCGAAGGAAGAGATTGCCACCGGTGACTTTTCCTCGTCACTGGAATGGTGGGACGAGTGTATCGCCGCCCACAAGGCAGCCGGGATGAAATACCTTGTAATGCCTTACCTTGGAGTGCCTGCGACCCTGAAAGAGCTGCAGGCCTACTGTGACTATTTCAACGAAGTCGGCAGAAGGTGCGCGGAGAACGGCATAAAGTTCGGCTACCACAATCATTCCCATGAATTCCGGAAGGTGGAGGGCAAGGAGGTGATGTTCGACTATATGCTTCAGCACACCGACCCGGACTATGTGTTTTTCGAGATGGATGTGTACTGGGCAGTCATCGGCGACGCGAGCCCGGTCGACTATTTCAGGAAATACCCCGGCCGGTTCAAGGTCCTCCATATAAAGGACAGCCGTGAAATCGGCCAGAGCGGTATGGTCGGGTTCGACGCCATTTTCGGCAATGCCGGTGTCGCAGGAGTCGAGAACATAGTCGTGGAAGTGGAACGCTACAGCTACGACGATATACTGCGCAGCATCAAGGAAAGCATTGACTATCTTGAAGCCGCGCCGTTTGTCCCGGTCTCGTACGGTAATGGCCCGGACCTGGATGACAGAGAAGGGAAGTCCTGAAGAAGTGCTTTGCAGTGTGTTGCTTCCGTGTGTACGAAAGGTGTCCAGGATTAGAAATTTTTTCTAAATTTGTATCCTTTGTAAAAACGGACTGAAATTTTAACTAAAATTTAAAGAAATGCAACACAAAGTGATTGATGTAGACGATGTCGTCATCCGGTTTGCCGGTGATTCGGGGGACGGTATGCAGCTTACAGGCTCCCTGTTCGCGAACATGTCCGCCATCTACGGCAACGAATTGTCGACATTCCCGGATTTTCCTGCGGAAATCAGGGCTCCCCACGGTACCGTATCAGGTGTCTCGGGCTTTCAGGTGCATTTCGGATCCGGCCACGTCACCACTCCGGGTGACTTCTGCGACATGCTCGTGGCCATGAATCCGGCAGCCCTGAAATCCAATGCAAAGTGGCTGAAGCGTACCGCCCTGGTTCTTATTGACGAAGACACGTTCGATGAGGAAGGTATCAAAAAAGCCGGGTTCAGGACCATGGACCCGGTTACCGAACTGAAAATCGAGGACAGGACCATAATCGTCTCCCCGATTACCTCCCTCACCATGGAAAGCCTGAAGGACAGCGGCCTGGACATGAAGACCATCCACAAGTGCAAGAACATGTTCATCCTCGGCATGGCCTCCTTCATCTACAACAGGCCCGTGGAACATATCTACGACTACCTTGAGAAGAAATTCGGCAAGAAGCATCCGGAACTCATTGCGCCTAACAGGAAGGTGCTGAACGACGGATACAACTATGCCTCCAACATACAGGCTATAGCCAATACCTATACTGTGGTTCCCGCGCACATGAAGAAAGGCCTCTACCGCAACATCACAGGTAACCAGGCCATAGCATGGGGCTTCCTCGCGGCTTCGGAAAAGTCGGGAAGACCTCTTTTCTGCGGATCCTACCCGATTACCCCGGCGACAGGCATCCTCGAGGAGCTTGCAATCCACAAGTATCTCGGGGTCAAGACCGTACAGGCGGAAGACGAGATCGCTGGCATATGTACGGCAATAGGTGCAGCCTACGCCGGTGACCTTGCCGTGACCACCACATCCGGGCCCGGGCTCTCCCTTAAATCAGAGGCTCTCGGCCTTGCCGTGATGACAGAGCTTCCTCTCGTGGTCGTGGATGTCCAGAGGGCGGGCCCTTCCACAGGTATCCCTACCAAGACAGAACAGACAGACCTGGCACAGGCCCTTTACGGGCGTAACGGTGAGTGCCCTGTTGTCATAATCGCGGCGCATTCCCCGGCAAACTGCTTCGATGCGGCATTCATGGCCTCGAAGATTGCCCTGGAAAGGATGATGCCGGTTATCCTCCTGTCCGAGGGCTTCCTCGGGAACGGGTCGGAGCCGTGGTGCATCCCGTCGGTGAAGGACTACCCGGAAATAAACCCTCCGTACGCGGGCCCGGAAGATGTACCGTTCAAGCCTTTTGTCAGGGACGGGCAGACCCTTGTCCGCAAGTGGGCCTTCCCTGGGCAGAAAGGGTTCGAACACAGGGTCGGCGGACTGGAAAAGTCTCCGGAAGGGGTGCTTTCCTCTGACCCTCTCAACCACGAGCTCATGGTAAGGAACAGGGCCGGCAAGGTGGACAGGGTGGCTGACATGATACCGCCTCTGGACATAGACGGACCTGCCAGGGGTAAGCTGCTCGTTGTCGGCTGGGGCGGGACCTACGGACATATCCTGTCCGCCGTCCATGAAGTGCGTGAAGGCGGGAAGGAGGTCAGCCAGGTGCATTTCGACTACATAAACCCGCTTCCGTCCAATACCGGGGAAGTGTTTTCCGGCTTTGAGAAGATCCTCGTCTGTGAGCTGAACAACGGACAGTTTGCCGACTGGCTCAAGAGCAGGTTCCCGGGGCATGAATATATCCGGTGCAACAAGGTACAGGGGCAGCCTTTCCTCGTACAGGAGATTGTGGACGCGATAGAAAAGGCATTGTAGAACATTTGACGAGGCTATAGTTATGGATAAATATACATTTCAGGACTTCAAGAGCGACCAGGAAGTGAGATGGTGCCCGGGATGCGGGGACCATGCCGTACTTGCGGCATTGCAGCGTGTCATGCCCAAGGTCAGTGAGGAGCTCGGCTGCGCAAAAGAGGATTTTGTAGTCGTCTCCGGCATAGGCTGTTCATCGAGGCTTCCTTATTACATGGACACATACGGATTCCACAGCATACACGGACGTGCCACGGCCATTGCCACGGGCATGAAGGTGGCAAACCCGGACCTAGTCATCTGGCAGGCCTGCGGGGACGGGGATGCTCTCGCCATCGGCGGGAACCATTTCATCCATGCCGTGCGCAGGAATGTGGACCTTAACATAATACTTTTCAACAACCGGATATACGGGCTCACAAAAGGGCAGTATTCACCTACGTCCAGGTTCGGTGCGGTCACCAAGACTTCGCCTTACGGTACTGTCGAGCATCCGTTCAATCCGGGAAGCCTTGTCCTCGGCTCGAAGGGGACCTTCTTCGCGAGAAGCCTGGACAGCGAGTTGAAGCTCAATGAGGAGATAATGCTCGCTGCAGCCCTGCACAAGGGAACTTCGGTGATGGAGATGCTTACTAACTGCGTGATATTCAATGACGGTGCCCACAAGGAGATATCCGACAGGGCTACCAGGGCGGACAGGACCATTGTCCTCCGTCACGGGGAGAAGATGATATTCGGGAAGGACAGGAACAAGGGGCTTGTCCTCGACGGTCTCCGGCTCAAGGTCGTGACGATAGGGGAGGACGGAGTCACGGAAGACGACATCCTGACCCATGACGCCCACTCCGACAACCTCGGTCTCCATACGATGCTCGCCGACATGAAATATCCGGACTTCCCGGTGGCCCTCGGTGTCATCAGGGATGTCGAGGATGTGGTCTACGACGAGGCGGTGCAGGCCCAGGTAGAGGATGTTACGCGAAAATCCCGTATAGGGTGCGTGGACGATCTCCTGCGAAGCGGCTCCGTATGGGAGGTAAAGTGATGATAACGGCCCTTGGATTGTCCAGGGGCTAATATTTTATAATCACATTTTTTATGAACACATCAGAAATAATGGCCGGACTGAAGGTCAAGCATGCAAATGAAAAAGAGTACCTGCAGGCAGTGCAGGAGGTTCTGGAGACTATCGAGGATGTCTATAACAGGCACCCGGAGTTCGAGGAAGCGAAAATCATCGAGAGGCTCGTGGAACCGGACCGTATCTTTACATTCAAGGTCACTTGGGTGGACGACAACGGCGAGATCCAGACGAATACCGGTTACCGGGTACAGTTCAATGCTGCAATAGGACCTTACAAGGGTGGCCTGCGCTTCCATCCTTCGGTGAATCTTTCCATCCTGAAGTTCCTCGGGTTCGAGCAGATATTCAAGAACGCCCTCACGACCCTCCCTATGGGCGGAGGCAAGGGCGGCTCCGACTTCAACCCGAAGGGCAAGTCCGATGCGGAGATCATGAGGTTCTGCCAGGCTTTCATGCTGGGGCTCTGGAGGAATATCGGGCCTGATACCGATGTCCCTGCCGGGGATGTAGGAGTAGGAGGACGGGAAATCGGCTATTTGTTCGGGATGTACAAGAAGCTTGCACGTGAGCATACCGGCGTCCTTACCGGGAAGGGCCTTACCTACGGCGGTTCTCTCATCCGTCCGGAGGCTACCGGATTCGGGGCCGTTTATTTTGTCCAGCACATGCTTCATCTCCAGGACAAGGACATAAAGGGCAAGAAAGTGGCCATTTCCGGCTTCGGAAATGTGGCCTGGGGTGCCGCCAAGAAGGCTACGCAGCTGGGGGCCCATGTCATCGCCATTTCAGGACCGGACGGTGCCATATACGACCCGGAGGGAATGAATGACGAGAAGATTGCCTACATGCTCGAGCTCCGCAGCTCGAACAATGACGTCGTGGCTCCTTTCGCAGACAAGTTCCCGAGTGCCACATTCTATCCTGGAAAGAAGGCCTGGAGCATTAAGTGCGACATCGCCATGCCTTGCGCATACCAGAACGAGCTGAACGGGGATGACGCGAAGGAGCTTATCGCCAACGGTACGTGGTGTTGCGCAGAGGTATCCAACATGGGCTGCACGCCTGAGGCTATCGCCGAATTCCAGAAGGCGAGGATACTGTTTGCCCCTGGAAAGGCCGTGAATGCCGGCGGGGTTGCAACCTCCGGCCTGGAGATGACACAGAATGCCATGCATATCAGCTGGAGCGCGGAAGAGGTGGACAGGAAGCTGCATGAGATAATGTCCAATATCCATCATTCCTGCGTGCAGTACGGCAGGCAGCCGGACGGCTACATAAATTACCTCAAGGGTGCGAATGTGGCCGGCTTCATGAAGGTTGCCACGGCCATGCTCGAACAGGGCGTAATCTGATGCTTCCCTTTTCCGGGGTGCCTCGGAAAATTAAATAAATTTGCTCTGCTTTGGGCTTCTGCGATATTTGTACGCTTCGCGTCCACATATACTGTAGCGCCTCGGCAGAGCAAATTTATTTGCTCTGTTCTCGGTTTCTGCGATATTTGTACGCTTCGCGTCCGCATATACTGTAGCGCCTCGGCATAGCAAATTTATTTGCTCTGCGCTCGGCTTCTGCGTATATTTGCAGCCAAGTTGAGGAAAGAGAGAGGGTGACCCAAAAGTCCCGTAGGGACCGCACCGGGTAGGTGCGAGATCCCCCTAACCGAGTGGTAAGCTGAGTGGCATGTCGGAATGTATTCCGATATGTCCGAGGCGGAACGAGGAAAAGCAATGAAATTGCTTAATAGGGGGTGCAGGGGGTTAGGATGGGGCCCGTCTTTCGAAGAAAGACGTTTGAGGGTGACTCAAAATCTCTTTTTGAGTCACCCTCTCTCCCTCTCTCTTCCCCCCCCTAGCTCCGGACTTTGCCCTGTGGTCTCAATGACATGAGGGGGACACTTTTACGTGTAGTCCGTTATTTAATTTGAACTCCGGATGGAGCCTTTATGTTTTGAATGATGAAAAAGTTTGTTTTTACAGTATTATGCGCCCTGTCCATGGCTCCGGCTATCCAGGCGGCAGCACAGGACAACGTGAAAAAGGAAAAGGGCGGCGCAGTTGCGCAGGAGATGAAGAACCATTTCCAGTTTTACGGTTTCATAAGGAATTTCTTCGCTTTCGACACACGGGAAAGTGTCGCCGGGACCGGAGACCTTTTCTATTATCTCCCGAAGGATGTTGACATGAACGAGGACGGTTCCCAGGACCTCAACGCCCAGTCTTCTTTCAGGTTCCTGGCCCTTACGACCAGGCTCGGAGTGGATGTCTACGGCTACAAGGTAGGCAGGACTTCATTCGGCGGCAAGGTTGAAACGGACTTCTACGCCGGCCTCGACGGGATAAACGGGACAGCCCAGCTCCGTCTCCGCCAGGCTTATATGACAATAGGGTGGGACGGCCTTGCACTCGGTCAGTCGAACACAGCGTCTGTCGGGCTGAAACTCGGCCAGGCCTGGCATCCTCTGGCAGCCGACCAGCCGCATGTGCTCAGTCTTGAGACCGGGGCTCCTTTCAACCCGTTCAGCCGTACCCCACTGGTGATGATGGATGCCTCTCTCGGCAAGCATTTCGTGATATCCGCTGCGGCGATATGGCAGATGCAGTACCTGTCGGCAGGCCCGGACGGAGCATCGGCGCAATATATCAAGTACGGGTGCACTCCGGAAATATATATGGGCCTGACCTATAAGACGGCCGGCGGTTTCCTGGCACGGGCCGGAGTGGACATCCTGAGCATCAAGCCCCGCAGAACCGGTGTGAACAATGTCCAGGTCACGGTCAAGGTATCCGACAGGATCACTACCGTCAGCCCTTACATTTATCTCCAGTACAGGAAAGGCTCTTTTGAGGCGAAGGCCAAGACCGTGCTCAGCGAGGCCGGGGAACATCTGAACCTCATGAGCGGCTACGGTGTCTCTGCGGTCTATGATGACGGGCACCGCGACTATGTCCCTCTGTATGCTTCCTCTACCTGGGCATCCGTGTCATACGGCAAGAAGTGGCAGGTTATGCTTATGGGAGGTTATATCAAGAATCTCGGGACAAGGAATCCCCTTTACGGAAACACGGCTTCCTTTATCGACAATACCGGTACCGGCCTGGTGGATGTAGAGAATGTCTATTTCAGCAAGAACGGCTCCCCGAACCTCAACGAGATGTGGAGGCTTGTACCTACTGTCGCTTATAATATAGGCAAATTCACCCTCGCACTCGAATGGAACATTACAAGCGCCCGCTACGGCGAATACGCCGGTGTCGGCGGAAATTATCTTGACTCGGCTACAGGACTTGCCACCACCAATCTCCATTGGGTGACTAACCACCGTATCCAGATGATGGCGAGGTTTACGTTCTGACTCGGGAATGCGGTCCCGGCTTACATGTGCTCAGGGTTTCTTCCTGTCTTTCTGCCACAGCTGACATGAGTCCACTATGTTCTGCCAGATGATATAGCAGCTCGGCGCCACGGATATGACTGGAGTAAGGTAGGTGTAGGACAGCCGAAGTATAATCACTTCCAACATCGAGGTCCTGCTCTACCATTGTCTCCGTTTCTATGACCGGCAGATCCGCCATTGAATACATTCACCTCGCTGTCATTGAGCGTGTGAAGAACTTGCTCGCGGGCACCGACAATACTGTAAGTGAAATCGCGGATAACTTGCTTATATCGACTTTTACTTGTTTACAGGGGAGTACAAAAAATGAGACGGAAGCAGATGATTCTGTTTCCGTCTCGATGTCGGGATGAGGCGACTCGAACGCCCGACCCCTACGTCCCGAACGTAGTGCGCTACCAACTGCGCTACATCCCGATTTCTCGTTTCTTTTTCACGATTTCAGCGTTGGACTTCCTCTCCGGTCGGTCATTTACGGAAGTAAACTCCCTCCCGTCTCGTGAGTCCGCCTTGAACTCGCAAAAAACAAACTTCGAACTCCTTGTGTTTCTTTTTCACGATTTCAGCGTTGGACTTCCTCGCCGGTCGGTCATTTACGGAAGTAAACTCCCTCCCGTCTTGTGCGTCCGCCTTGAACTCGCAAAAAACAAACTTCTTGTAAGAACTTTAATCTTTATGAAAAAGAAGCTGCCGTTGACAGCTTCTTTTTCAGCTATTGAAAACCTTTAAGGGCTGCGGCAAACTTATGACAGTTTGTTGATATAAACAGCTATACCGCTTTTGAGGTTGGCAGCCTTGTTCTTGTGGATTACACCTATCTTTGCGAGCTTGTCGATCATTGAATAAACCTTAGGTGCACTTGCCTCCGCCGCTGCCTTGTCAGTAGTGTTTCTCAGGGCGCGTATTGCGTTCCTTGTAGTCTTTGCATAATACCTGTTATGCAACCTGCGTCTTTCGTTCTGACGATTACGCTTATCTGCTGATGCGTGATTTGCCATTGTTTTAATTTTTATATTTCCGTAGTGGGTAGGGGAATCGAACCCCTATTGCAAGAATGAAAATCTTGAGTACTAACCGTTATACGAACCCACCGTTTTCGCTTCTTTTGTGCGATGGCTGCGTTGTGCTTCGCTCGTCGGTCGGTCATTTACGAAGGTAAACTCCCTTCCTTCTCGCTCGCGGGCCTTGCCCTCGCGCAAAATAAGCTTCAAACTATTCAGTTGTCTGTGCGATGGCCGCGTTGTGCTTCGCTCGTCGGTCGGTCATTTACGAAGGTAAACTCCCTTCCTTCTCGCTCGCGGGCCTTGCCCTCGCGCAAAATAGGCTTTCTGCCCCTTATTTAAAGGAACTCCCGTTTTTTATTCGGGAGTGCAAAGGTATGTAATTATTTTTTATATGCAAAATATTTTTAGGATCTGTTTTGAAATTTTTGAAAATTCAAAAACAGATTTTTAGTCTTTTCTTCCTGAATTGTTCCACTCGAAAGAATACAGGATGGACTCGACTTCCCGGAGGTAGTTCCGCTTGTCATATTTCGGGGCATAGACGAAACCTTCAAGGACGATTATCTCCTTCCCGTCCTGGCTGTAGAACGCGTGCGACACGAAAGGCCCGCCCATGTAGTCGTTGTAGACTTCCCAGAAGCCCCTCATCTCGGCGAAGTCACGCCCTTTGTACTTCAGGTACTCTACAGACGGCATCGTGATGTTGCTCGTGGTCATGTACGTATTCTCGAACATTCCGGGAACATTGTTCTTCAGGAACTCGTTCCGCTTTGCTATCAGGTTCTCCGGGCTGAAATCGTCTTTCCCGGTGGCCGGGAACTTGTAGACGAACACATCCTGGAGGATTTGCGTATCGTACGCTATCCAGATGAAATCCCCTGTCTGCTTCTTGAGCTTGTAGCCTACCGGAAAGTACGGGGAACCGCCGGCGAACTTGCACACTACAGGCCGGAGGGATGTCTCTTCATATTTCTTGGAGTTCGTGATGATCCTGTCCCTCTCCGCCTGCTCGAGCATGGTCTGGATATCCCTTCCTTCCTCCTTGATCAGCCCGAGTGCCGCTGCGCTGTCTTTCGCCCTGATGTTTATGACACATTGAGGACTTGCCCATACGTCTGAGCGGAATTCCACCCTGGAGGAATCCAGGGCCGGGTTTATGTCCACAAGCAGCAGGTTCCTGTGTATCTGGAATATGTTAGAGAAATCCGTAGGGTTTATGTTCACAAGCGTGTACAGCGGCTCTTTCTGCGGGAGGAACGGGCAGTCGCTCGCGAGCAATGTCCGGAGCTCGTCACCGACTTCACTTTCCCACTCGGCCTGGTCTATCACTACTATGACCTCTCCTGCCTTTCCGCTCACATTCGGAAGCAGCTTCTTCCCGTTTCCTCCGCACGATGCTGCCAGCAAGGTTGCTGCAGCAAGCAGGGCCATTATATGCAAATTTTTCATATAGAATAATTTTAGAAACTGTTCATGCCTGCAAAAGTATCCCCCAGTGTCTGGCCGGCCATTGTCCGGGCCATTGCGGGGCAACGTCCCGGCCTTTTGCGCGGCCTGGGAAATTCTCCCCGAAAATACTTCATAATTTCCAAATTTGAAAATTTCGGGGGCGACATTGCCGAAGGGGAGTTTCCTATTTTAAACTTCATTTACAATAAACGCGGCGCCTCGGCATAGCCAGAATGAATTCTGTCTCTGCTCTCGGCTTGCAGTTTATTTTATCAGTCTGCCGATGTCGTTCCCGAAAGCCAGCACCATTATCCCGAGCAATATGGCCATGCCTATCACCTGCGCCACCGCCAGGAACCGGTCGCTCGGCTTCTTCCCGGTTATGATTTCATACAGGGTGAAAAGGATGTGTCCCCCGTCCAGGGCGGGTATCGGGATAAGGTTCATCACCCCGAGCATTATCGAAAGCAGCGCAAGTATGTTAAGGAAGCGGTACCAGTCCCAGGTGGCGGGGAAAATCTGCCCCATGGCTATGAAGCTGCCTACGGACTTGTATGCCTCCGTGCTCGGCGTGAACACCAGCTTCAGGTCCTGGAGATAGCCACCTATGGTCGTGAAGGTGTGCCTTATCCCGGCCGGTATAGCCGAGGCCACGGAATAGGACTTCGTCTTCACTCCGGGTATGGAGGCATATATCCCAAGCCGTCCCCCCGTGTCGACCTGTACAGGCATCTGCAGGGTGTCGTTGTCACGGACGACAGTGATGTCTATTTCCTTTCCGGCATATTCCCCGAGTATTTCCCTGGAATCCTGCAGGAATTCTATGGGCCGTCCTTCAATGGCCGATATCCTGTCGCCCTTCATCAGCCCTGCCCTGGAGTTGGGCGAAGTTTCCGGGATCGTATCCACCACAAACGGGATGGCGAGCCCGAACATCCCCGGGGAGTTCAGGACCTCGCCTATCATATTGTGGTCCAAGTATATGTCTACCGTGTCCCCGTCCCTCAGGACCGTGGCTTTCCTGGCCGTCTGCCGGGCCATGTCCGCCTGCAGCATCTCGAAGCGCTCCGGGGTGTAGTCGTCGAAGCTCAATATCCTGTCCCCGTTCCGGAACCCCATCTCGTAGGCCAGTTCGTTGACATATATCTCGTTGTCCTCGTTGCTGATGTAGCTTTCGCCCCAGCCGGCGAGGATACCTATATATACTATTATGGCGAAAATGAAATTGAACAGCACGCCGCCGGACATTACCAGAAGTCTCTGCCAGGCCGGTTTGCTCCGGAACTCCCAGGGTTTCGGCTCGCTTTTCAGGGACTCCGTGTCCATGGATTCATCCACCATTCCGGATATCTTGCAGTAGCCCCCGAGGGGAAGCCAGCCTATCCCGTACTCCGTATCCGAATTCTTCGGCTTGAACCGGAACAGGGCGAAGCCGGCATCAAAGAACAGGTAGAATTTCTCTACCCGTATCCTGAACATCTTGGCGAATAAGAAATGCCCGAACTCGTGGATCAGTATCAGGACGGAAAGGGCAAGTATTACCTGGAGTATCTTTATGATGACTATCATTTCTTTCTGGAATGTTTTAATAGGATTTCCCCGGCCTTCGCCAGGGCCTCGCTGTTTGTCATGTAAATCGTGTCAAGGTCCGGCTCCTTAACAAAATCCACGCCATCCATGGTTTCCGCGATTATGTCGCTGATGTCGTAGAATCCGGTCCTGTCCTCAAGGAAGGCCCGGACAGCAACCTCGTTCGCAGCGTTCATTATACAAGGCATGTTGCCTCCCATCCCTATGGCCCGGTATGCAAGCGCGAGGGCCGGGAACCTGTCCGTGTCCGGGGCGGAGAAGGTCAGCTCCCCGAGTGCCGCGAAATCCAGTTTCCTGTTGTCGAGCGGGAGCCTGTCGGGGTAGGAGAGGGCATACTGTATCGGCTCCCTCATGTCCGGATGCCCGAGTTGCGCAATGACTGCCCCGTCCTCGAACTCCACCATGGAGTGTATGATGGACTGCGGATGCACCACCACCTCTATCCTGTCCGGCTCCACCCCGAAAAGCCACTTTGCCTCAATCACTTCAAGCCCCTTGTTCATCATGGTGGCCGAGTCTATGGTCACCTTGCTGCCCATGTTCCATCTCGGGTGCTTCAGGGCGGCCTCCTTGGAAACCCCGGCAATCTTTTCCTTCTCCCAGGTCCTGAACGGTCCGCCGGAAGCTGTCAGGTGTATTTTAGTGAGCCTTGCCCCGTAAGAGCCCTGGAGGCACTGGAAAATGGCCGAATGCTCCGAGTCCACCGGGAGTATGGCGGTGCCGTTTTTCCTGGCCAGGCCGGTGACTATGCCTCCTGCGGCGACAAGCGTCTCCTTGTTTGCAAGGGCTATGATCTTCCCGGATTCCAGGGCCGCCACAGTGGATTCGAGTCCGCTGAACCCGACCATTGCCGTAAGGACTATGTCCATGTCTCCGCCGGACACGAGGTCGCATACGGATTTCATGCCGGCGAACACCTTGATGAGCCGCGGCTGGAGGGCGTCGGCCACTTCCCCGTACTTCTTCTCGTTGCAGATTACCACGTTGTTGGCCTCGAACTCTATGGCCTGCTCTATCAGGAGGTCACTGCTGTTGTTGGCCGTGAGAAGCTCAACTTCGAAAAGGTCCCTGTGCTGGCGTACCACATCGAGGGCCTGCCTGCCGATGGAGCCTGTCGAGCCGAGTATCGCTATCCGTCTCTTTTCCATTTAGACTAAAAGTTGATGTATCTGGTGGGGTCCACAGCTTCGCCCCTGTACCATAGCTCGAAATGCAGGTGGTCTCCCGTGGTGAGGGTTCCCGTGTTGCCGACGACGGCTATCGGGTCACCGGCCGTCACCCTGTCTCCCACTGCCTTCAGCAGTTTCTGGTTGTGCTTGTATATGGAGACTATGTCGTTTGAGTGCTGTATCTGGATCGTGTACCCGGAGTCGTCGCTCCACCCGGAGTAGATGACCGACCCGTCGAGGACCGCGAACACCATGGAGTTGGCCGGGGCCGTGATGTCCACGAACGGATGTATCGCCGGGTCATAGCCCTGGGATACGACGCCTTTCAGCGGGCAGAAGAAGTGCATCCCCTCGATATGCAGGTTGCGCCCCTCGGCCAGAGACAGGCTGAACTGCTCCTCCTCGGCGACATTCATCCGGAGGATGGAGTCCCTTTCACGTATTTCCCGTTCGGAAATCTCCTGCCGGTCGCTTTCTGCGATTTTCCTGACAAGGCTGTCTATCCTTATGGGCTCTTCCCCGTCCAGGATACGCCGCAGGTTTTCGGAGTATAGCTCCCACCGCGAGACTATCATCTCGAGGGAGTCTATCTTCATGGCGTTCTGTATGGCGGCCCGCTTGGCCCTGGCGTCAGGGTAGCCCGGAATAAGCGTCCTGACCGGGGTGAATGCCACAAGCATGTAGAATATGAGGCAGAGGGCGGCTGCAGCCATGACTGCCGATACAAGGAAGGTTGTCCTCGTGAAACGTGTAACCAGTATGGGCTTGTGCGTCTCGTCATCCACGAGCGTGAGCCGGAAATTCTTGATTCTGTCTGTCTTGTTCTGCATATCGGTGTCTGTCCGGCGGATGCTTCACCGTCTCCTCTCCTTCACTGCCCTGTCTCCCTCGGGCCCTCCCGCAGTCTGTCCGGCTCCCCTTGAAAAATTAAGTTCACGGAATCCGCATAATTTGTTACCTTTGTACCCGATATGGACAGGATCATAGGTATAGACTACGGCAGGAAACGGGTCGGGGTAGCTGTCAGCGACCCGCTCGGTATCTTTGCATCCGCATTGGATACGGTACATTCTGCAAAGATAATAGATTATCTTAAAAATTATGCGGAAAAAGAGAATGTCGTCCTTTTTGTCGTCGGCTATCCCATGAATACTGACGGTACCCCTTCCGAGGCAGCCAGGGACGTGGAGGCCTTCATCAAGGCTTTGGAGAAGAACTTCCCGGGGGTCCCGGTGGTGACGGAGGACGAGCGCTTCACGTCCGTCCTTGCGCACAGGGCCATGATCGACGGCGGGATGAAGGCCAGTGACAGGAGGGACAAGGCCTCGGTGGACAGGATCAGCGCGGCCATTATCCTGCAGAGCTACATGGACCGCAAGGCTGGAGGCCACTGCACCGGAATGGCACCGGAGGAGGTCCCGGACAACCTGTCCATGAATTCCGGCCGGCGCAGGCACAGGTAGCCGGGCAGGGGACAATGAATGACTTTTGAATATTTTTAAGGAAATGAAATTACCTATATTTTTATATGGCTCCGGGGTCCTGAGGGAACCTGCAGCGGAAGCCGATCTGGAAAAGAAGGACGAGATCAGGGCCCTGGTCTCTGACATGAAGGAGACACTCGCCTATGCCGACGGATGCGGCCTTGCCGCCCCGCAGGTAGGGGTGCCGTCAAGGGTGCTTATAGTCGATGGACGGGAACTTGTGGAGACTTATCCTTACCTGAAGGATTTCCACAGGGTCATGATAAATCCGGTGGTCACACAGGAGAGCAAGACCCAGTGCGAGTATTCGGAGGGCTGCTTGAGCGTTCCGGGAATATATGCGGAAGTGAGGCGCCCGGAGAAGATTACGGTGGAATATTACAATGAGGACTTCGAGAAGGTCTCGGAGGAGTTCGACAAGTTCGCCTGCCGTATGGTGCAGCATGAGCTGGACCACCTCGACGGGAAGATGTTCGTGGATAGGGTCGCCCCAATCCGGAGGAAGATGATAGCCCGCAAGCTGGCCAATATCTCCAGGGGCAAGGTATCGGCGAGGTATAAGACGAAAATAGACTGATTTATAATATATTGCTGTATATGGGAGCTTTTCATGCCTATGATATAAGGGGAATCTACAATGTGGATTTCGACAAGGATACGGCCTACCGTGTGGGCTATTTCATACCGGGGCTTCTCGGGGCCGGCAAGGTGCTTGTGGGCAGGGACTGCAGGGTCTCTTCCCCGGAGATACATGAGGCCCTCGTGTCTGGGGTGACCGATGCCGGGGCCGATGTATATGACCTGGGCCTGAGCACCACGCCCCTTGTATATTTCGGGACGGCACGCTATGGCTTCAGGGCCTCGGTGCAGATTACTGCTTCGCATAACCCGGCCGTCTACAACGGTATGAAGGTCTCCATGGAGAATGCCCTCCCGGTGGGGCTCGACAACGGTCTCGGGCAGATAAAGGAATGGATAGACGAAGGACGGCCCTGTGTGCCTGCCTCCAGGAAGGGGTCAGTATATCCGATGGATATCCGCAAGGAGTATCTGGAGTTCCTCAAGGGCTACAGGGAGGACTACAGCGGGCTGAAGATAGCTTTCGACCTGTCAAACGGCATGGCCACCCTGTTCGCAAGGGACCTTTTCGGCGACGGGCCGTCATATATTTTCGACACCATGGACGGCAGTTTCCCGAACCATGAGCCCAATCCCCTGGTGCCTGCCAACGTGGTAGCCCTGAAGAACCTTGTAAGGGAGACCCGTGCCGATATCGGTGTGATATATGACGGGGACGCCGACAGGGTCATGTTCGTGGACGAGAACGGGGACTTCATTTCCCCGGACCTGATGATAGCCGTGCTCGGACATTATTTCCTCGAGGGCAGGGGAGAGAAGGGTATTGTGCTCCAGGATATAAGAAGCTCCAAGGCCGTCGGGGAATATCTTGTGCCGATGGGCGCGGAGATGTCAACGTGGAAGGTCGGCCGGGCCTTTGCCGCGAGGAAACTCAGGGAACTTGACGGCATTTTCGGCGGAGAGCTGGCGGGACATTACTATTTCCGTGACTTCTTCTACTCGGACAGCGGGCTGCTGGCATCCATCCTAATCCTGGATGTCGTCGCCCGGATGAAAAGGAAGGGCATATCTGTCAGCGGCCTCATATCCCGCATAGCGAGATACCGCAATTCCGGGGAGATAAATTTCAGGCTCGAGGACAAGCAGGGTGCCATGGATGCAGTCCGGGATTATTTCACTGCCTTGGAAAAACCTTCCGCAATGATGGACTTTGACGGCTACCGGGTCGAATTCGAGGACTGGTGGTTCAATATCCGCCCTTCTAACACCGAGCCGTACCTCCGCTTTATCTGTGAGGCAGTCTCTGATGACCTTCTTGCCGAAAAGGTTTCGGCTGTCCGCAAACTTCTTTCGGAAAAATTTGGGGCGGTACAGGAAGGGTAGCCTGCCTTTGTTATTTAGGTGCTATCTTGTAGAGCACCCCGGCAATGACCGCATAAAGGAAGTTAGGCGTCCACAGCGCCCATCCTGGTGACATGACCCCGGTATATACGAACATTTCGCTGAAACGCTGGAACAGTATGTAGGAGAAGCTCAGGGCTATGCCGATGCCTATGTTCCAGCCGATTCCCCCACGCCGCTTCTTTGAAGACAGTGCTACTCCCATTATGGTCAGGATGAAGGCGGAGAACGGCATGGCGAAGCGTTTGTGCTTCTCTATCAGGGCGTCCTTGATGTTGGCGTCGCCTCGCATCTTCTGGGTCTCTATGAGCTGGTTGAGCTCCTTGTAGTTCAGGGACTCTATGGTGTTCTTCTTCATGTAGAAGTCGGTGACGGTCAGGTTTATTACGGTGTCGAGCTGGGCCCCGCTGCGGATCCTGTCCTCGAGGGAGTTGGTATAGTCCCTTATGAAATATTTCTTCAGCCTCCATCCGCTGAAGGTGGTGTCCCATACTGCCGTCTCCGCCGACAGCTTGGACACAAGCTGGTTATCCTCTATTTTCTCGAGGGTGAACCGGTAGGCAGTGTTGTTCCAGGAGCTGAAGGATTCCACGTAGACGAATTCCCCCGGGGATATCTGGTAGTGGATGTTGCGGTTGCTGTTGGCTGTGTTGGACTTCAGGTACTTGTTCTCGAACTGCACGAGCTCCTTGTTGGAGTTCGGGATTATGAACAGGTTGAGGCACAGCGAGAATATGGCGATGAGGGTCGCCGAGACTATGTACGGTACCATCATCCGGTGGAAGCTGACCCCGCAGGAGAGTATTGCTATGATCTCGGAGTTGGCGGCCATCTTCGAGGTGAAGAATATCACGGTTATGAACACGAACAGGGCGCTGAACATGTTCATGAAGTACGGGATGAAGTTGAAGTAGTAGTCGAATACAATGGCTTTCAGCGGGGCTTCCTTGCTGACGAAGTCGTCGATCTTCTCGCTTATGTCGAAGATGATGACGATGCCGATGATGAGTATCAGGGCAACGAAGAATGTCGAGATGAATTTCTTTATTATGTACAAGTCGAGCAGTCTCGGCTTCAGGTCCAGCTGTCTCATTTCCTAAAGTCTTGTCATTATTCTACGTACGGTCTCGTCTTTCCATTGCCTGAAGTCTCCGGCCCTGATGTGCCTGCGGGCTTCCCTCACCAGGTCCAGGTAGAATGCCAGGTTGTGCTCGCTCGCTATCTGCCCCGCGAATATCTCCCCGGCGATGAAAAGGTGGCGGAGGTATGCCTTGCTGTATGTCCTGTCCACGAATGATGTCCCTTCCGGGTCGAGCGGGGAGAAGTCGTCGGCCCATTTGCGGTTTCTCATGTTCATGATGCCGTTCCATGTGAAGAGCATACCGTTCCTGCCGTTCCTGGTGGGCATTACGCAGTCGAACATGTCCACTCCCCGGGCTATCCCCTCGAGGATGTTGGCCGGGGTGCCTACCCCCATGAGGTATCTCGGCCGGTCGTCGGGAAGTATCGGGCACACTACTTCGAGCATCTCGTACATCTTCTCGGTCGGTTCTCCGACGGAAAGTCCGCCTATGGCGTAGCCTTCACGGTCGAAGGAGGCGGCGGATTCGGCTGCCCTTTTCCTGAGTTCCGGGTATACGCAGCCCTGTACGATGGGGAAGAATGTCTGTGAATATCCGTAGAGCGGTTCGGTCTCGTCGAAATGCCTTATGCAGCGCCGGAGCCATGACTCTGTGAGCTCGAGCGACTTCCGGGCATATTCGAAGCTGGCGTCCCCCGGTGTGCACTCGTCCAGGGCCATTATGATGTCCCCGCCGATTATCCTCTGGGTGTCCACGTTGTTTTCCGGAGTGAACGTATGCCTCGAGCCGTCTATGTGGGAGGAGAATGTGCACCCGTCCGGGGTGAGCTTCCTGATGGGGGAGAGTGAGAATACCTGGTATCCGCCGCTGTCGGTCAGTATCGGGCGGTCCCATGAGATGAACTTGTGCAGTCCGCCCGCAGCCTTGAGTATGTCGAGGCCTGGCCTGAGGTAGAGGTGGTAGGTGTTGCCGAGGATGATTTCGGCCTTTATGTCCTCTTCCAGGTCCCTGTGGTAGATCCCTTTCACCGAACCTACCGTCCCCACAGGCATGAAGATAGGTGTCTCTATCTGTCCGTGGTCTGTGGTGATGGTTCCGCACCGTGCGCAGGATCCGGGGTCTGTGGCTGTCTTGACAAATTTCATTTTACCAGATGTTCATCCCCAAAGGGAAGTTTCGGACCTGCAAAGATAATAAGAAAATGGCTATCCGCAAATTCGGAATTTTGCAGGATTCTTCATTTCCCCGGTTGCGTTTATTGTGTTATATTCGTCATAGGAAATAGAACAATGCGGAAAGAACTGTACATATTTTCGGAACCTGTCCGGGACAGGATGTACCGCTATGCCAGGACGCTTCTCGGAGACCGGGACGAGGCTATGGATGCAGTGCAGGATGTCGCCGGAAAGCTGTGGCGGATGGGAGCGGCTCTGGAAAAGGTGCGGAATCCGGAGGCTTTCGCGATGAGGTCGGTGCGGAATTCCTGCATAGACAGGTTGAGAAGCCGCAGGAGCGTGAGCCGGGAAGGGTTTCCGGAGATTGCCCAGACTGCGGAGGCGGAAAAATGGACAGATGTGCAGCTGGTCAGGACGGCAATCGGCAGGTTGCCGGAAAAGCAGCGGACCGTGATACATCTCAAGGATATCGAGGGGTTCGGGACAGATGAGATAGCCGGCATCCTGGGGATACGGGAAAACCAGACAAGGATGATCCTGTCCAGGGCGAGGAAGGCATTGAGGGAGATAATTGTGAAGGAGAATGCCCGCTGGACATCCTGTGGCGGGAAGATTATGGACAACGGTATAATAAAAAGATAAGGGTTATGTCAGGAACCGGAATAAACAGAACCGGAGATGCGGCGGAACGGCTCGGGGAACTGGCCGTACGGTATATGGATGGTACCCTGGACGAAGCCGGGGAAACGGAACTGAAGGAAATTCTCCTCTCGTTCCCTGAAGGCGAAGTCCCTCGTGAGTATGAGGCCTTGGCCGTGCTTTTCCGCGGTTTCGGGGCAATGGCGCAGGAAAAGATGCCGGAGCGGAGCGGGTGGCGGAAGATGCTTGCCGTTTCCGTTTCTGCGGTTGCTGCGGCGGCAGCCGCTGTCGTATTGTTCTTTGCAGCAAGGCCCGTGTATGGTTATGATTCCTCGGGCCGGCCGATTACTGACAGGAAAAAGGCTATGGCCCAGACGGAGTGCTTCCAGATGTTGTCCAGACTTGAAACCTCCGTAAAGTCAGCCGAGGAACTGGCTTTTTTCCTGGATCCCTGCAACAGCGGCGAATGTGCCTCCCCGGAAAGAAACTGAATTCTAATTTATTGGAAATATGGATAATTCCTGTTTTGTCAAACTGTTATTTGTACTGGCCCTCGCCTTTGCCTTCACATGTGCGGCATCCGGCCAGGAGGATTCTCTGGCGTATCTGCGCCCGTCAGGAAGCGAGCTGCGGATAGAGGCGGCAGGGTATGGGATAACCCTCGGGAACAAGGATGCGGCCGTACAGAAGCCGGCTTCCCGGAAATCAGGCAGCCCGGCAAGGGTGTCGACTTCCTTCGGTATTGCATCCCTGGATATAGGGTTCAATATCCTTGACAATCCAGCCTGCTATGGTCCCTGGGCCGGGATAGATGACTTTCTCGACTTGAGTACCGGGAAAAGCGTGCGCATAGGGTGGGACCTTGCTGCCGTGAGAGTGGCGCTGGACAGGCGGGCGCGTCTGCTTTTCTCGACCGGGATACGCCTGGCCTTCGACAATTATGCCTTTTCCCGCCCTTATACCCTGACTATGGATGACAATGGCAGCCTGATGCCTTTGAAGCTCGAGCAAATTGTGAAGAAATCCAAGTTCACGGCGACGTATGCCGGTATCCCTGTAAAGCTTTCGGTCCGTCTTGCGGAGAATGTCTGCCTGAGCGGATATGTCACCGGGGAAATACTGTTGAAGTCGTATTCGAAATATAAGAAACCCAAGGTGAAAGAGGAACTGTCCGGTTTTTCCTTGTGGAAAGTCACTGCCGGCGGAAGCCTTACGTTCTACAAGGTGGGGATATTCTGCGATTGCGGCATCATTCCTCTTTTTGAAGGCGGGACCGGGTCGGATGTCCGCACCGTTACCGTGGGAATCAGGCTGGGAATGTAAAAGTCAATGTGATGAAAATGAAAAAGACGGTATGTACGATATTTCTTTTTGCTGCAGTCATGGTGTCCTGCGGACTCGCTGCAGCCCAGGACCGCGGCATCGACTGCCTGTATGAAAGATTTTCCGGTAAAAGCGGGTATACAAGCGTGACTTACGGCAGCCGGATGCTCAGGATGATGAAGGAAGGGGGATCGGAACAGCTTCAGGGACTGCTTGACAATCTGGATGTCATACGTGTCATTTCTACCTCGAAGTTTTGCCGGGAGCTGGAGACTTCGGCAAGGGATGTCGCCGAAAAGGACAGTTATGAACTTGTTTCGGAAGTCAGGGACGGGGGCTGTTACAGCGCGTTCTACTTCAAGGATGAGCCTTCCGGCAAGTCGTCTTTCATTATGATTGTCGCGGACAGCAAGTCTGCGACTGTCCTTGACATTTACGGAAGGTTCGAGATCAATGAGATTTCCAGGCTGATGATTGTGCCGGATACGGTTTTGGGAGAGACGAGGAAGGGTAAATAAAATTTGCTCTCGGCTTCTGCGTATATTCAGCCTGACGGCTGCATATACTGTGGCGCCTCGTTGACTCTGCCGGCGCCTCGGCAAAGCAAATTTTATTTGCTTTGCTCTCGGCTTCTGCGTATATTCGCTTTTCCGGGAAGGGATAACACTAATGCTTTCGACAGTTAAGTTATTGATTTATGGATAAAGCGATACGTATCAGGTTGATCCTGATGAATTTTCTACAATGGGCCGTATGGGGCGCGTACCTGACCTCGATGGGCAGCTACCTCGTGTCGGTAGGGCTTGCAGACAAGATCGGCCTTTTCTACGCCATGCAGGGCATTGTCTCCATCTTCATGCCTGCGATAATCGGCATCATAGCGGACAAATACATACCGGCGCAGCGTCTCCTCGGGTTCTGCCACCTGATAGCCGGTGCGGCGATGATAGCCGCCGGCTGCTACGGCATGGCTTCCAGCTCTGACGTCAGGTTCGGCATTCTTTTCCCTCTGTATGCCTTGAGCGTTGCCTTCTATATGCCGACGATTGCCTTGTCCAATTCCGTGGCCTTCAAGGTGCTGGTCAAGAACGGTTTCGACACTGTCCGCGACTTCCCTCCGATCAGGGTCTTCGGGACCGTGGGGTTCATCTGCAGCATGCTCTGCGTCAATTTCATGACCGATGCCGACGGAGTGCAGTTCCAGCATACCTACAACCAGTTCTTCGTGTCCGGGATAGCCGGTATCGCGGTCTTCCTGTACAGTTTTACCCTTCCTGCATGCCCGGTAAACAAGTCGTCAGGGTCCCGCAGCCTGGCCGATGCCCTCGGTGCCAAGGCATTCCGTCTGTTCAGGAACAGGGGGATGGCCACTTTCTTCATCTTCTCGATGCTGCTCGGGGTGGCCCTCCAGATTACGAACGGGTTCGCGAATCCGTTCATCTCGCATTTCACCGATGTGCCGGAATATGCCGATACCTGGGGCGCCCGCAATGCCAATGCCCTGATTTCCATATCCCAGATGTCCGAGACCCTCGGCATCCTCCTGATCCCGGTCGCGATGAAGATATTCGGCATCAAGAGGGTAATGCTTATAGCCATGATAGCATGGGTCTTCCGTTTCGGCCTTTTCGGAGTCGGGAATCCGGGACCTGGCGTATGGATGTTCATCCTGTCGATGATAGTCTACGGTGTGGCCTTCGATTTCTTCAATATCTCCGGTGCCCTCTATGTCGAGCAGCGCAGCTCGGATGACATCAAGTCCAGTGCCCAGGGTCTTTTCATGCTGATGACCAACGGTATAGGGGCCACTGTCGGCACGCTTTCCGCCCAGGCCGTGGTGAATCATTTCGTCTACAATGCAGCCGAGCCCGACTGGAGCGCCGCATGGTATATTTTTGCAGGATATGCCCTTGTCGTGGCGATTCTGTTCGCGATATTCTTCCGTGACCCGGGAAAAGGACCGTACGAGAAGATAAGGGTTTAGGCCTGTTATATATAGTCTATCCTGAGCTCCTCCGGGAACTGGAGCGTCTTCTGCTGGAGGATGGCCTCATCTCCCAGGAGGCAGAGGACGGATGCGTAGTAGGCCTCTTCCAGGACGTGCGGCGGCTGGGTGCCCGTGAGTATGCTGTGGCAGAACGCCTGGAGCATGGACAGGGAACCGTCGTCACCTACGGCTTCGGGCATAATTGCCACTCCAGGGTCCTTGGAGGCGTTCTCGGCGGACCAGCTGGTCCCGGCAAAGGCCGGGTTGCTGAATATCCCTTTCTCGATGTCCCCGACCAGCTGCCGGATCCCGCTCCTCGGCTTCGGGTTCTCCGCATAGAGACGGCCCCTGGCCAGGTCTATGGTGGCGTCCTTGCACAGGATCTGCTCGCCCATCCCGAAATGCTTGTTGGAAATGACCGACTCGAATGTCATGTTCACCCCGTCAGGGAAAGTGTATATCGTGCACACATTGTCGAAGACCTCCCTGCCGTCCTTCCAGTATATGAGGCTGCCGGTCCCCATGACCTGCTGCGGGATCATGCCCTTGGCCCAGGTACCGTTCTGGAGCTGGTGGCAGGCCAGTTCTGTCATCAGGCCGCGGGAATACTCCCGGTAGAGCCTCCAGTTTATATGCCTCTCGAGTTCCGGGGAAGGGACGCTCCGCCTCCAGTCATTGTTCCTGAACCAGTAGTTCCTGACATTGACGACAGGGCCCAGTTCACCCTTGCGTACGGAATCCATTATCTTGATATACTTCGCGTCAAAAAGCCTCTGCTGACCCACGAAGAAGACCTTGCCTGAAGCCCGCCCCTTGCGGTACATGTCCAGGCATTCCTCCATAGTGTAGGCCATGGCCTTCTCGCACAGCACATTCTTCCCCGCGGACAGGGCATCCAGGGTCATACGGTGATGCAGGTGCAGCGGTGTGGCTATTATCACGGCATCCACCTCCCGGTCCTCCAGCAGCCTGCGGTAGTCGTCGAAGCACCTTGCCCCGGGTACCCGGGACAGGGCCAGGTCAAGATTCGGCCTGTAGTTGTCGCAGAATGCAACGACCTCGGCCTGGGGAACCTTCAGCAGGTTTTCCAGGTGATAACGGCCCCTGGAGCCGGTCCCTATGATGCCGAAACGTACCTTGCCGCCCTTCATCTCTTCCTGCCCGGCAGGCGTGCAGCCCTTGAGCCACGGTACCGATGAAAGTAAAAGTCCGGCAGCACCGGCCGAACCGAAACGCTTTATGAATTCTCTTCTGTCCATTGTTCCAATATATAACACTCTAAAACCGGAATCCCGGCATTCATACAACCTTGAAAATATAACCCTCGAAACGTCCTGCCACCCTTTCCCGCATCTCGCGCGGAGCTGCATACAGTGCAGTGGAGAGCACTTCGCATATGAATGCGGAACGTCCTTCCACCACTACGGGGCCCCCGTTGTCCACCATCTCCCCGGTAGCCGGGTCCACGATATGGGGCACCTCGCCTGCAGACAGTCCGGACACCGAAATGGCGGAATCCTTCAGCAGGAATGTACTCCCTCCTCCGGCTGTCCCCGCCCTCCAGCCATCCCCGTAGGGATGTCTTCCGAGTCCGAGGACAGAACTGTCCCCGAAATTCAGCATGGCATCGGAAACCCCGCTCTCCACGAGGAGGGACCTGACCCTGTCCAGGGCATATCCCTTCCCGAAACCTCCGGCGTCAAGCACCACGTCCTCCCCGTTCAGGCAGACCTTCTTCCCGTCATTTTCCAGCCTGTAGGCCGGTACTGTCCTGACCGGTGAAAGAGCCGAGATATCGAAATATCCGCAGGTATTCTTCCGGAACACCTCGCATAGCTGCAGGATGGAATATACCTCCTCATCCACAGCCACGGCGGAATGCCCCCCGGAGGCATTTATCCTTGCGAACACCTGGTCCGCTGAATGCCTTCCGAGCTTGCTTTCTATATCCAGCACGAGCCTTTCCACAGATGCCGCAATGTCCCTTGCCCGCTGTTCCGGGACATTGGCCATTACCATTTCCAGGACAGTGTGCATCGCGGGGAACGACGCAAACGCGACACTGGCATCCGGGTTCTTCCCGCTGAAGACAAATTCCATGACCTACCTGCGCCTGCGCACAAGGCTCCTCACCAGCATCACGCACAGCCGTACAATCCACATTACCGCATATATCGCGACGGCAAGGATGAGCACGTAGCCTATCTGCGTGAACAGCTCCGTGAACGGAGTCCTGAACTTTGCTATGGCATATATATTCACAAGGTTAGCAGCCAGGAAGCATCCGGCCGCCAACCATATTTCCCGGCGTTTCGCCTTCGCCGTAATAACAGTATCTTTCAAAACTGTGAGTATTTTAACGTCATATCCTGTAGAATTCTTCCCAGCCCTCGCGCGGTACTGTCCCCCACAGCAGCTGGTTCGCCAGCGGGTTGTTGGTTATCTGCTTCGTCTCCCTGTCGAAGAGTATCTTCTCTCCCGTCCACTGGCTTATGACACCGAGGCAGAATACCTGGCTCAGCGGTCCGGAGACGGAGAACGGCGACCTCGGCTTCTCCTTGCCCATGACGGAGAGCAGGAAGTTGGCGAAATGGTTCGACGGGCTTTTCGGCACCTCCGGCAGCCTGCCGGCCATCTCTTTCGCCCTGTCTTCCGGGATTATCGACAGGGTGCTACCGTGGGAGCCTCCCTTTAAGGTCAGCTCCTTCGAGTAGATCTCCTTGCCAGGGTTCAGTTTCGCCGGCTGGATCTTTCCTCCTGCCACGGACGGGATGTCCGGGTCGAGTTCGGAGACTCCGTAGCCGTCAGGGACAGGCGGAATGTTGTCCAGCCCGTCATACCAGGTTATGTCGAGGGCAGGCATCCCCTTCCTCTCCGGAAACCGGAAAAGAATGGTGGATGACATAGGATAGAAGAACGGGTTGTGGTCCTTCAGGTAGAGAGGGTTCACCTCCGTCGGGAGCCCCAAGTCGAGGAACTCGTGTACAGTGTCAAGTATATGGGCTCCCCAGTCCCCGAGGGCCCCCATGCCGAACTCGTACCAGCATCTCCACTGCCCGTTGTGGAAATCATGGTTATACGAGTGCTCGTGCGCCGCGCAGAGCCAGGTATCCCAGTCGAGGGTCGGCGGCACCTGCTCGGCCGCAGGGTAGGAGACCAGCTTCGGGTCCCAGCCGTGCCAGCGCCTGGAATTGTTCATGTGCGCGGTCACCGCGGTTACATCCTTTATTATACCGGCTTCCTTCCAGGCCTTGAACTGGAAATAGTTGGCCTCGGAATGCCCCTGGTTCCCCATCTGGGTCACCACGCCGTATTTCTTCTCCGCCTGCATGAGCATCTCGCACTCATGGAAGGTCCTTGCCATCGGCTTCTCGACATAGACGTGTATGCCTTCCCGCATTGCGGCCATGCAGATAGGGAAGTGGCTGTGGTCTGGGGTACAGACAGCCACCGCGTCTATCTTCCTGGACATCTCGTCGAAAAGCTTGCGGAAATCCCTGTACTTCGGCACCCCGGGGAACATCGCCTCTACCTCACGGGTCTGTTTTGCACCCATGTCTACGTCACACAGGGCGACTACATTGCAGAGCCCCGTCTCCTTGAATTTCTTGGCGACTTCGTTGCCCCTGTTCCCTATTCCTATCAGGGCCATGTTGACCCTGTCGTTCGCACCCACGACCTTCGGGGACGCGGTCCTTTTGCCTTCACGTCCCATCACAATCGACGGCATCATGGCCGCTCCGCCTATGACTGCCGCCTTCTGCAGAAAATCTCTGCGGGATATCTTGTCCTGTGCCATATCTGTGACCGTTACGGTTGGTTACTCGAGTTCCTTGATCTTTATGTTCTTGTAATATACCTTGTCCCCGTGGTCCTGGATAAGGATATGCCCGGTGGCAAAGTTGCCGAAATCCACCCAGTCCCTGTACTTGCTGTATGCAACGAGCGCATCCCACATCTGGCTGTTGCGCTCGTACTCCAGGAGCTTCACGTCGTTGAGCCAGTGCTCCACGTGGTTCCCGCACACCACGATCTTGGCCGTGTTGAAGAATCCTTTCCTGAACGGCTTGTCTTCCGGGGCCGGGATGAGGTCGTAGAGTGACCCCAGCCTGCGGTTGCCCTTGACGCCTAACTTGGCATCAGGATGTTTCGCGTCATCCAGCACCTGGAACTCGCAGCCTATGGAGGAGCCGGACTTGGCATTGTTCACGTCCGGGTTTACAAAATACTTGATGCCGCTGTTGGCCCCTTCCGTAATCTTGAAGTCTACGGTAAGGATGAAGTTGCCGTATTTCTTTTCCGTGATTATGTCGCCGCCGTTGCCGGACTCGGCCCCGTCAGCCTTTTCCACCACCAGCATCCCGTCCTCTATGTGCCAGCCTTTGGACGGGAATTCAGGAGACTTGTGGCTGCGCCAGCCCTCCGTAGTCTTCCCGTCCCACAGGAGCTTCCAGCCGTCGGCTGCCTCCCTCTCTGAAATTGTGTTCGGTATGCAGTTCTTCTGTTCTATTCCGCTCTCCGGATAAAGTTCGTATTCAAGGCCTTCCGTCATTATCCTGATATCCTTCCAGCTGACTTTCCTGCCCACCATGTCATCGTTGTAGACTGCGTGGACCTGCAGGGCTATGAACCCGGATGCATCCTGCGCATCGAGTATGTCGGATGCCGGTACCCCGTTGATGTATGTGCGGATGCGGTTTCCCACAGCTTCCACCCTGGCCTTGTTCCACCCGTCCGGACGGAATGCCTTCTGCGCATCAGGGTTGACGGTCAGCGGGTAGAGCCATCCGAGGCGAGCCTCATCGTATATGCCGCCTGTCCAGGCCCTTGCAGAGGGGTCTATCTCGTACTGATACCCGTACACACGGTCGTCCTTCTCCCTGAGCTGTCCTCTGAACTGCACTCCGGAATTGATGCCGCTGTCCACCCTGAACAGGAATTCAAGGATGAAGTCCCCGTACTCCTTCTCCGTGCACAGGAAGGTGTTGCCGCCTCCCTTGCCGGTGGTATGGCCCACTATTGCCCCGTCTTCTACATAATACTCGCCTGTTCCTCCGGCTTTTTCCCAGCCTTTGAAGTTTTTGCCGTTGAAAATGGACTGCCACTGCGCCTGCGCGTCCATGACAATGAAGCATGAGAATGCCAGTAAAAGAAATTTCTTCATATCCGAATAGTAAGTGTTGAATATAATTG